>JBARAF010000042.1:0-12174 GCA_049791695.1 Croceibacterium sp. | reverse complement strand
CGATGGCAAAGGCGGGTTCGTTTCCCAGCAGGCCGTACCTGACGGGCGCTGGACCCTGCGCCTGGAACTGAAGGACGGCGACCGCCTGTGGCGGCGCGAGGAAGCACTGCAGTGACCGCCGCCGCTGCCATCCAGACAGATGATCTGGGGCACACCATTCTGGCCGTGCCCGGGATGCATTGCGCCGGGTGCATGAGCAAGGTGGAACGCGGCCTGACCGCCGTGCCCGGTGTGGCAGAGGCGCGGGTCAACCTGACCTCGCGCATGGTCAGCGTGGCCCACGATCCCGGACTGGAAGCGCGCACACTGGTGCGCGCGCTGGCCGACATCGGCTTTGAATCCCAGGCCCGGCAGGAAGAACTGGCCACGCCCCCCAGCGCCACCAAGCCGCTGCTGGCACCGCTGGCCGTAGCCGGGTTTGCGGCGATGAATGTGATGCTGCTTTCGGTCAGCGTCTGGTCCGGCGCGGAAGGATCGACGCGCGACCTGTTCCACTGGATCAGTGCCCTGATCGGGGTGCCCGCGATTGCCTATGCGGGACGGCCATTCTTCGCCTCTGCGCTGGGCGCCCTGAAGAAGGGCCGGACCAACATGGACGTGCCGATTTCGATCGGCGTGATCATTGCCACCGGCCTCAGCCTGTATGAAACCGCCACCCATGGCGAACACGCCTGGTTCGACGGCGCACTGATGCTGCTCGCGTTCCTGCTGGCCGGCCGCGTGCTGGACGCGATGATGCGGGATCGCGCCCGTGCCGGGGTCGACGCCCTGCTCAGCCAGGCAGCCCAGGGAGCGATGGTGGTGGGCGCGGATGGCCAGCTCAGCTGGATCAAGGCCACTGACCTTGCCCCCGGGCAGGTCATGCGCGTCGCCGCCGGGGAACGGCTGGCGGCAGACGGCGAAGTCGTCACCGGCGCCAGCACTTTTGACCAGTCGCTGCTGACGGGCGAAACCGCGCCGGTTTTTGCCCGCAGCGGTGATGCGGTGCTGGCCGGGACGCTCAACCTGGATGCGCCGGTCGACGTCCGCGTCAGCCATGCGGGCCGCGATACCACGCTGGCCGAAATCGCCCGGCTGATGGAAGCGAGCACGCAGAACCGCAGCCGCTATGTCCGCATCGCGGACCGGGCCGCGCGGCTCTATGCCCCGGCGGTCCACACTCTGGCCGCCGTCACCGTGATCGGCTGGCTGGTGGCGGGTGCTTCGGTATACCAGGCGCTGGTCATCGGCGTTGCCGTGCTGATCATCACCTGCCCTTGCGCGCTGGGTCTGGCCGTGCCGGTGGCGCAGGTCGTGGCCAGCGGGGCGCTGATGCGCGCCGGGATCATGGTCAAGGACGGCTCCGCGCTGGAACGGCTGGCCACCATCGACCGGGCCCTGTTGGACAAGACCGGCACGCTGACCGCCGGCAAGCCACAGCCGGAACCGACCGTGCTGGCTGCCCTGTCCCCGCGGGAAGCCTCCGTCGCGCTTGCCCTCGCCTCGCACAGCCTGCACCCGCTGTCGAAGAACCTAACGGAAGCACTGATCGCCAACGGCGTCCGCGCGGCGACGCTGGAACAGGTGGAGGAACGGCCGGGTGAAGGGGTGTTTGCCCGGTTCGAAGACACCGACGTGGCCCTGCGCCGCCCCGATCTGGCAGATGCGATGGGCGTGGCTCTGCAACTGGGCAATGCCCCCTTGCGGCTGATCCCATTTGCCGACCGGCTGCGCCCCGATGCGCTGGCTGCGCTGGACCGGCTGAAGGCACTGGGCATCGAATGTTCGATTCTGTCGGGTGATACGCCCGATGCGGTTGCCAGCGTGGCCCATGCCACCGGGCTGACCGGCCAGGGCAATGCCCGCCCGGCGGACAAGCAGCAGGCAATCGAGCGCCTGCGCGGGGCTGGTCGCAAGGTGTTGATGGTGGGCGATGGCCTGAACGATGGCCCTGCCCTCGCCGCCGCGGATGCCTCGATGGCACCCGGCAGCGCCAGCGATGTCGGCTTGCAGGCGGCGGATATGGTGTTTGTGCAGAGCTCGCTGCTGGCCCTGCCGCGCGCGGTCAAGGCGGCCCGCAGCACGATGGCGGTGGTGCGGCAGAACTTCGTGCTGGCGATCGGGTACAATCTGCTGGCGGTACCGCTGGCCATGGCCGGCCTGGTCACCCCGCTGGTCGCGGCGGCCGCCATGTCGCTCAGTTCGCTGATCGTGGTCGGCAATTCGCTGCGGCTGGTCAGGGCCGCCAAGTGAACGGGCTGGCCTTCCTGATCCCGGTCGCACTGGGGCTGGGCCTGCTGGGCCTGGCGGCGTTTTTCTGGGCCGTGCGCCACGGCCAGTTCGAAGATCCGGACGGCAATGCCGCCCGCATCCTGATTGACGAGGACGAGGAATGACCCCGTTGCATGCCCTGGTGGCCGCCGCTGCGCTGATCCCGGCCATGACCGGCCCTGCCCCGCAGTCGGGTGGCAGCGCGCTGGTACTGGCCCTGTGCAATGGCGGCTCCATCACCGTGCAGACCGGCGGCAATGGCGAAACCCCGGTCGGACCGCCCACCGGCCCCTGCTGCGCCAAGGGGTGCCATACGGGCGACCGACGCAAGGCTCTTGACCCAAAGCAATGAATCGGGGGCAACATCGGGTGATAAAGCACCCATGTGGCCTTATCATCCCAAACTGCTCGAAACGCCGGTCCCCCGGTACACCAGCTATCCCACTGCAGCGGAATTCGGCCCGGACGTCGGCCCGAGTGATTTCCACGAGGCAGTTGCCACGGCGACGGACGACGTTTCGTTGTACGTCCATATCCCGTTTTGCGAGAAGATCTGCTGGTACTGCGGCTGCAACACCAGCGCCGCCAATCGCAGCCACCGGCTGACCAGCTATCTTGACGCGCTGCACCGCGAAATCGCGATGGTCGCGGCGCTGCTGCCCGCCAGCGCGCGGGTGCGGCGAGTGGCCTTTGGCGGCGGCAGCCCCAATGCCATCCAGCCGACTGATTTCGTCCGCCTGATGGATGCCCTGCTGCTGCATTTCCCGATGGAAGATCCGCTGATCTCGATCGAGCTGGACCCGCGCACGCTGACGGCGGACTGGGGTGCGGTGATCGGCGGCATCGGCGCGAGCCATGCCAGCCTGGGGGTGCAGACCTTCGCACCCCGGTTGCAGGCCGCCATTGGCCGCGAACAACCGCTGGAAATGATCGAGAACAGCGTGGCCCTGCTGCGCAAGGCCGGGATCACCTCGCTCAACTTCGACCTGATGTACGGCCTGCCGGGCCAGACGCAGGACGATCTGGCCGACAGCCTGGCCCGCACCGTGGCCATGGGCGCAAACCGCGTGGCCCTGTTCGGTTATGCCCACGTGCCGCACCTGATCCCGCGCCAGCAGCAGATCGACGCGACCAACCTGCCGGGGCAGGAACAGCGGTTCCACATGGCCGAATTCGGATACCGGACACTGATCGAAGGCGGATATTCCGCCGTCGGGTTTGACCATTTTGCCCTGCCCGGCGATCCCCTGGCCCAGGCTGCGGCCAGCGGCCGGCTGCGGCGTAATTTCCAGGGCTTCACCGATGATCGGGCGCAGGCCGTGATCGGCCTCGGCGCGTCATCAATCAGCAGTTTTCCCACGCTGCTGGCGCAGAATGAAAAGAACGCTGGCCGGTACCGGATGTTGCTGAGCCAGGAATGCCTGCCGACCACCCACGGCAAGGCCCGCAGCATCGAAGATCGACGCCGTGGCGCGGTGATCGAAGAACTGCTGTGCCGGGGCCGTGCGCGGATCGACAAGGCGATGCTGGACGAGGCGTGGCCGCGTCTGGCCCCCTATGTGGAAACCGGCCTGTGCGAAATGGACAATGGCGCGCTGGTGATCGAACCCCACGCCCTGCCCTATGCCCGCAGCATAGCGGCGTGCTTCGATCCCTATCGCCAGCCATCCGGCCGCCGGTTCAGCTCGGCAGTCTGACCGGGGCGTCTGGCCGATCCGGCCGGAACCATCCAGAGCCCCGCGCGTGTACCCGGCAGACGGAAGTTTGCTGAGAGGTGACCTATGGCCCTGTGGATTTTTCCCGTGATGCTCGGCATCAGTGCCGTGGCCACGCTCGTTTCCGGCATCTGGCTGGCGCTCCACCTGACCGCCGTCACGCGGCTGTTTGCCGGCCATGCGGATATCGTCGCCGCCCCTGTCCGGCCCCGTGCCTCGCGCAAGGTGGTGCGGATCTGGCTGGCGGTATTCATAATCGGCGTCGCAACCAGCCTGGCTGTGCCCGTTCTGCTGATCTGGGGAATCGCAAACTGAAGGAAACCACCGGTGCGCTGACCCGCATCACGCGCACCGATGGTGTCTGTTAAAGACGCTTCAGGCGGCGAGCTTTGCCGCGTCGGCCCAGTTGCCATGCAGGCCCTGGCGCAAGCGAATGGGCAGCTTGGCGCGAGCCACCGGCCCCTTCGTCACGTCCAGCGCGTCAAAGATGCACAGGTCGGAATAGTTTTTCACATGGTTGTCGACCAGGGCGATGATCCAGCCGTCACCTTCCGCCGCATCGGCGCTGCGCGGGATGAAGCAGGGTTCCTGCAAGGCACCATCAGGGCCGCACCACCAGGTCTGTTCCTCGCCGGTCTGCTGGTCATAATGGGTCAGTGAATTGATCACGCCGGCGAACGGGCCCGGGGGGCCATTGTACGGCTTGGCGAAATCATAGGTGATCATCCAGCCATGGCGGTACGGCTTGCCCGCCATACGGTCATCAATGCGCGGGAATTCACCCGGCATCTTGCCGATCGGTTCCACGCTGGAAATGGTGTCGCTGTTGGATGCCATGTCCACCGTCACGCGTGACAGCACGGTGATCGCATCCTGCGGGTTGAACGGGCGGCCGTCCTTTTCCGGGAAGAACGGCAGGCTGCCGGTCTTCGAAACCGGCAGGTCGAAATGGACCTTGGTGCCGTCCTGGAAGGCGTTCATCACGTGGCAGCCGCAGATGCTGGGATCGAGCGCAAACCAGCGCACATCGCTGCCATCCCCATCTCGGCGCAGCACGCCGAGGTAGAACGGCAGTTCCCGGTCATAATAGAAGTGCGGCCGGTGCTGTTCCAGCGCACCCCAGTCCGAATGATAGGGGCTGACGTTGAACACCGCGTAATCCCCGGCGATGCCGAAATCGTGCAGCATGGTGTAATAGGGAACCTTGAAGTTCGCCTTGCGCACCACGTGGCCCTGCGGATCGATCTCGAAATACTGGCACGCTTCGGTCAGCGGGCCGTCGACGGCATAACCGAAGCCACAGAAATTGCCGGTGTCGTGGTCAATCTTGGGGTGGGCGGTGAACGTCGGTATGTCCAGTTCGCCACCGAAATCGGTGTAGCCGAAGGTTTCCAGGCTGTTCTGGTCCATCAGCAGGCACGGGCTGTCTTCCTTCATCGCGAACAGTTTGCCCGCGTGGATCAGCACGTTGGTGTTGGCAGTGCCGCGGATCTGGCCTTCGACCGAAGGATCGTCAGTCAGCGGATTGCGGTACTGGCCGAACAGGCTTTTGCCCGCGGCGTTTTCCAGCTTCCACTTGTCGGTCTGGGCATAGCGCTGGCGGAAGGCGATCTTGCCATCCTTGATGCGGAACATCGACACCATGCCATCGCCGTTGAAGAACTGGTCGTTGGGATATTTCGGCGGAAACTGCGGATCGGGATGGACGCGATAGAACGCGCCATCCAGCGCGGCGGGGACTTCGCCTTCGATTTCCAGATCGGCGATATCGCCTTCAAGGCGCACCAGGCGCAACACGTCCTGATACAGACCTTCCTGCGGAAAATGGACCACTTTCCTCTCCTTCCCATGTCCGGCAGGTCGTTGCCCGCCGTATCGTGATTGTGATGGTGGCCGCCCCTCTCCACCGGGAGAGGAGCGGGTGTTTACTCAGGCCGAAACCGGATCCGTATGTTCCATCAGCACAGTGGCTGCGGCGGTGTTGGAAATCGGCACGTGATAATTGCTCGCCAGTTCGCGGACCGAACCGGTCAGCGCGCCGCGGGCGGCCAGCCAGTTGATGATTTCCACCCCCTGGCTGCCAGCCAGTTCCACGATGTCGACCGAATCGTGCTGCGTCAGCGCATCCGGATCGGCACCGATATTGCGCAGGCAGAACTTGTCGTAATCGACATTGATGTGCCCGGCGCGTTCGCCATCCAGCTGGTGCGACAGGCCGCCGGTGCCGAATACGACGATCTTTTCGTCACCCTTCCAGCTCTGCAGCGCGCGGCCCACGGCGCGGCCCAGTTCCAGGCAGCGTTTCGGGCTGGGCAGCGGGTGCTGCACGGTGTTGATCGAAATCGGGATCAGCTTGACCGGCCAGGATTCCACGCCCGGCCAGCACAGCTCGAAAGGCACGGCCACCGCGTGATCCACCAGCATCTTCTGGCAGGTCACCGGATCGAATTCGTCCCCCACCACGCTTTCGATGATGTGCCACGACAGGGCGGCGTGGCCCGGATAGGGCTTGTAACCGCCGATGCCCCAGCCTTCATCTTCGTGGCGATAGCCCTCGGCCGCGCCGATTGCGAAAGTGGGCATCTTGTCGAGGAAGAAGTTCAGCCCGTGATCGTTGTAGAACACCACGGCGACGTCCGGCTTTTCCTTCGCCAGCCACTGGTGGATCGGATCGAAACCGTCGAAAAACGGCTTCCAGTACGGGTCCTGCTGCTGCCCCCTGGCAATGGCCAGACCGATGCCGGGGACGTGGCTGGTGAAGATGCCGCCGATGACATTGCTCATTTCGAAACACTCCGTTCGGTCATGGCGTGGGCCATCAGGCTCGCCTTGAATTCGTCCACCGTGGTGCCGGTTTGCAATGCGCCCAGATCCTGCACGTTGAGGCCGAAGATCCCGGCCAGCTTGGCGAGGTAATAGACGTTGCCGCCCGCCGCGATCATGCCCAGCACGTCGCGGTCACGCACGGCCTTCTTCTGCACATCGGTAAGGTCGAATTTCGCCATGTAGGCTTCTTCATCCGCGCGGAATGCCTCGCGGTTTTCCTCGTGGTTGAAGGAATAGCACATGTCGTTCAGCGCGAAGCCGCGCATGGCTTCGGCACCATCGAACAGGGTGGTGCCCGGGATGGCGCGCTTGCCCGCGGCATCGTGGGTGGCAGTAGGAAGCATGGGGTACGTCTCCGCTTTTCGTCACCCTGCATCTGGCGCGAAGTGACCGCCGAGTCCTTGCGCTTCGTCAAATTGTAACGAGCGTGATGATCGCTGCAGGTGGCAGTCCGTAATGTAGTCATAAACCAGTCACATCGCGGCGGCAGGAATGGGCGCAGAAGGGGCCAATTCCGCATGAACCGCGTCACCATCTTCACCACTGACAATGCCGCTGCCCGTTTCGAGGATTTCGCGCACGGCGACACTGTGTTCAGCTTCGCCCCGCTGCCTGCCGATGGCCCGCGCAAGCTGGTCGAGGGGCCGGTCTGGGCCTTTGTCGACTGGGTGATGGAGGATTGTTCCGGCCTGGAAATGTGCCGCCGCCTGCGCGCCGATCCCCGCACCCGCGATGCCCATGTCACCATCGTGCTGGACGAAGACGATGGCGAGGATCGCCGTCGCGCGCTGAAGGCCGGGGCAGACGATTACCAGGTCGGACCGCTGGACCGGCAGGCGATGCTGGACCGGGTGCTGGCGCTTTATTCCGCCGACCGGCAACGCGCCACCGGCCAGACGCTGGACCTGGGCGAATTGCAGATCAACGTGGCAGGGGAACAGGCCCGCTGGCAGGGCCGCCTGCTGGCCCTGCGGCCCAATGAATTCCGCGTGCTGCGCTTCATGGCCGAAAACCCCAACCGCGTGCTGACACGGCAGGAACTGGTCGATGCACTGGGCAAGGCCGGTGATCCGGAATACCTGCGCACCGTGGACGTGTGGATCAAACGCCTGCGCTTCGGCCTGCGCAATGCGGGCGGCGGCAACCTGCTGCGGACCGTGCACGGCAAGGGCTATGTGCTCGATCTGATCTGAGGCCGCGGCAGTGGCTGCGCCATCGCGCGGCTATCCCTACCAATAAAAAATCAGGGGCCGCCTCCTGCGAGGCGGCCCCTGATTTTTTACGCTGCGTCCGGTCAGAAGGTGAAGGACACCGATCCGGTGAACGTCGGGCCAACGTCATAGGTGTTGACGTCGATCCGGTTGGCGCCGGACTGCTGATATTCTTCATGCCCCTGGCCGAAGATGTTGCGGACTTCCGCCTTCAGTTCCACTTCGCGGCCGAACAGTTCCATCCCTTCGCGGGCGACAAAGTCCACCCGCAAGCCCGGATGTTCCAGCACGTCAGGCTGCGGAATGGTGCCGGTCAGGCCACGGCTGATGGCCCGATCACTGGCATAGGTGACCAGGAAGGTCTGCTGCGACAGGCGGTCATCGTTTTCGAACCCGACCTGCAGGTTGACCAGGTGGTCCGACTGGCCCGTAAGCGGATCACCGTCCCGGAAGAAGTCGGTCGCCAGGCCGGATGATGCCGCGAACACACGCACGGAATCCCCGGCGGCCACGCGCAGCTCGGACTTGGTGTAGGTGTAGTTGGCCACCAGCACCAGCTGCTGCCCCACCGGCCAGATACCGCCTTCGAGATCGAAGGTCTTGGTCAGTTCGAATTCCGCACCATAGAGCCGGGCTTCCGGCGCATTGGCGTAGCTGGTCGTAGCCGAGTTGCTGAGCGCGGTGACGAAGGCTTCGATCGGCTTGTCGATCTTCTTGTAGAAGAGGCTGGCCGACAGGCGCTGCCCTGCATCGAAGTACCATTCGCCCCGCAGTTCGGCATTGTACAGCTGGCTGTCCTGCAGCAGCGGGTTGCCGAGATAAGTGCGGTTCGATTCCGGATCGTAATACGGTTGGTAGATCAGCTCACGAAACTGCGGCCGGGCGATCGTCTTCGACGCACTGGCGCGCAGCTGCAAGTCCGGCAGGGCTTCCCAGGTCAAGGTTGCGGCCGGCAACCAGTATGCATTGTTCAGCGCCGTGGTGGCGCTGGAACTGGTGGAGTCGGTGAAGACCCGGATCGGGCTGACCGTCTGGTTGGCCTTTTCATAGCGAACGCCCGCTTCCAGGCCGAGGCTGTCGGTAAACTGGAAGTTGGCCTTGCCGTAACCGGCCCAGTTTTCCAGCTTGGCGAGGAAAGCCGGGGTGCTTTCGTCATCTTCGATCAGGCCAATATCGTAGAAGTCGACCACGGCCGGGGCCAACAGGTGGTCCGGGCGCATCAGGCCAATGCCGGCCGGCATGGTGATCGGCGCGTCGAACAGGAAGCCGCGCCGCGAATTGGTGCGGGTGGTGTCCGACCAGGCGCCACCAATGGTGGCGGTGATCATGTCGTTCAGCTGGTAGGTGACGTCGCCACCGGCTGACCACAGATCTTCGTTGAGGTCCGAATAGACCACCGAAGCGCTGCCGGACGTGCGGTTGAGGCGGTTGACGAAATAGGCCCCCGTCGGATCGAGCGCGCCGTTGGTGCGGACATATTCGAACGACAGTTCGCCGGGTGCTTCCCGCTGCGAATTGGCATAGCCACCGCGCATGTCGATGCTGAGGCCGTCGACCGGCTCGAACTCCGCAACCAGCTGGGTGTCGATCAGCTGGCGTTCGTACCAGGCGGTTTCCTGCTGCAGGTAATCCGCGTCGCCGCGATCCTTGGCCCCTTCCCCCATCCGCGTGTGCTTAATGGTGTCGCGGATATACATATTGGTCCAGCGGATCGTATTGTCGCCGAATTCATAACCGAGGCCGAACAGCAGGTTGGTGACCAACCGGTTGTCGGTGGTGACCCGACGGAAGTCGCTTTCCACGGTCGACAGGTCGGCACTGAACGAGGTCTGGTTGATGGCGTCGCGGTTGCTCCACTTGTTGGAATAACCGCCGCCCAGGATCACGCCCAGGCGATCTTCGCCAACGTCGAGCGACAGGCCGCCGGAAAAGGACACGCCCCAATTGGCGGGCAGGTGGCCGATCTTCTGCACCAGCGAATTGCTGGTGTTGACCAGTTGCCCAGCGATCAGGCCGGTGTCGACGCCGCCGCTGCTGATGCGTTTGCCGCTGGCGATGAAATCGGCCAGCGCAGGGGGCATGTCGCGGCCGCCGTTGTCAAACCCGGTCCAGTCAGACCAGGCGCCATAATTGGAATAGCCAAGCTGGTTGGTGCTTTCCGTATCCCAGGTGCCGCTGACGCCGATGGTCAGATAGCTTTCCGTCGGGATCGCGCGGGTGGTCAGGTTGATCACGCCGCCGCCGAATTCGCCCGGATAGTTGGCGGAATAGCTTTTCTGCACCAACGACGAAGCGATCACGCCGGTCGGGAAGATGTCCAGCGGCACCACGCGGCGCAGCGGTTCGGGGCTCGGCAGGGGCGAGCCGTTGAGCAGCGCCAGCGAATACCGGTCACCCAGGCCGCGGACATAGACGAAGCCGGATCCGACCACAGACAGCCCGGTGACGCGGCCAAGTGCGCCGGCGATGTTGCCTTCACCCGTCTTGGCAATCTGTTCTGCCGACAGGACCGAAAGCACCTGAGCCGAGCCGCGGGTGGGATCACGGTTGATCCGGCCAGTGACGATGATCGCCCCGCCCGGAATGGAAATTTCAGGGTCCTCGACTGGTTCCTCAACGGCTGCATCCGCCTGCTGGGCAGCGTCGGCGGTGGCGTCGGCGGGGGCGGCCACGTCTTGCGTCGCCGCATCCTGCGCAAAAGCTTGGGCAGGGACCAAGGCGAAGGACGTCAGCGCGGTGGTGAGCAGGAGCAGCCCAGCCAGCTGCTTGCCAGTGTTCATGTTCGAAGACCCCCAAAAGAGCATTTTTCAAAGCCGGGAACGGAAAATCCTGTCGTCCCGGTAATGTGCGTGAGGGCTGCGGCCAGCGCATTGGCGCCAGCCGCAGCCCCCGTCACAGCCGGATCAGGAGAAGACCGGCAGGGTGGTGCAGGCGCCGGTGTTGCCGGAACCGAAGTCGAACACGTCGCTGTTGCAAGTCCAGCTCGCGTACCAGGTGTCCGTGGTGTTGCGGACCGCACCAATCCAGGTAGTGGTGTCGAAGAAGGCGGCAAACGTCTTCGGATCGACTGCAGCAACGCCCGTTTCGTTTGCACCGTTGACGAAGCCGGTCAGGGTCGAGGTCAACGCATCGTTGTTGTTGTTCGAACCCGAACCGAAGTTCGCCTGCACTTGTGCCGCGGTATAGCTGCCGCTGCCGATGTACTTCGCAGAACCCGTGCCACTGCAGGTCATCGCCACCGAACGAGCCGTCAGCGTGGTGGGCGTAGTGCCCGAGCCATTCTGGCGGATGCATTCGTTGTTCGGGGTGTTCACGATCCCGTTCAGCAGGGTGATGTCCGAATTGCCGCGATAGAACAGGGATGCGCGAGCGTTGGCTTCGTTGTCCGAGCTGGCGGCCGACTGCAGCGCAGTGAAGTTGGCCACTTTCAGGTTAGTACGCGGCGTATCCGCCTCGTTACCGTTGCTGTCGATTTCCATCAGCGCGTCGCCGCGGCCAGAGCGCTGGCCCAGCAGTGCATACTGCACATTCATCTGCGCACCGGTATCGACGTCGAGGCTGTCATCGTCAGCACCGGCGGCGATGTAATACTTCATGTTGACGCTGCCGCCGAAGAATTCGCCGCCATCGTCAGAGCTGTTGACCGACTGGATGTGGTCCAGGACAGTGCCCGAACCGATGCCTTCGGTGGTCAGCGCCTGCAGTTCCACGCCCGAACCCAGGATGAAGCCCGAGTAGCGGATCTGGACATAGCTGAGACGGCCGGAGTTATCCGCCGCGTTCGAACCACCGAAGCGTGCCGGATCAGCCGAACCTTCGGTCTGCCGTTCGCAGGTGCCCGCAGCCACGGTGCCGGTGGTGCAATCGGTGGTGGGCGCACGGCCCATCAGCACCACGCCGCCCCACTGCCCCTGCGAGGAGTTGGTGTTGAGGCCCAACACGTTGTCACGGCTGGTGAATACGATCGGGCGGGCAGCAGTGCCCACGGCGTTCAGCTTGTTGCCGCGATTGACCGCCAGCCACGACTGGCCGGTGCCGCCATAGATGATCACGCCGGGTTCGATGGTCAGGGTCACGTTGGTGTCGGCAGTCTGCGACGCAACGTGGCAACCCAGAGTGGACGAAGCCACCGGGGCACCGGCGGTCGGAACCACATTGCTGCCGTCACAGCC
>JBARAF010000041.1:0-1892 GCA_049791695.1 Croceibacterium sp. | reverse complement strand
GGCTGACCGGGTCCTTGGCGGGTATTGAATATGGGTATATATGTCTGGCCGACCGAATAGGTGGTAGGATTAATCCAACCGCCTACAACAATCTTTTCGCCCAGATTGCTAAAGAAACTCCCATCATTTTCTGCTATAAGATGGGTCTTTTCAGAAGTCGGATTAACAATATTTTGCCTGAAGTATCTTCCGAATCTTCCAGCAATAAGGTTTGCCGATGTCCCTGACCAGCCGGAGATGGTAAAATGTCTGCCATGTCCCGATGAATCCATAAGCTGAAGATTTTCGTCTGGTGTTTTTTCATTAAATCGCCATAAAGCAGACGTCCTTGATGTTACAGGAAACTCACCGGTAAAATCCTCTTGGCTCGTTAGAATTGATTTTATCGCCATGTTATCACCTCCATCTGCTTTTTGCCTGTATTTTTAACTCAGTAAAGGTCGCGTTTTCTGCGGCAATCTCAATATGATTAACACCTTTCCTGAGAATTGGAAAATTCAGATCCTGCAGGCTGGGAAGACCATTTCTCAAGGTTCGGCCTGTTTCATCAATAACCTTAGCTGTTACCATGCCGGAGTCGACAATCAGAGTTTCACCTTCAGATAATGAGCCAACAATTAGCAATTCCTCGCCGTTTGTAATAAGCGAAATATAGCTTGATGAGGACGTTGATATCAAACCCTTCAAGAGATAAACCGTATTGGAATCCGTATTTCCTTTAACCCTCTCCAATTCATGCAGACCTGTTTCAGAAAGAACAAATATCTCATCTTCCAACGCGTAAACATACGGGTCGGGACAAACAAACCGAAGTTCAAAGCTGCCCGCTGTCCGCAATATCCGCTCACAGTCAACCGCTTCTGATAAGCGAGCCATGAAATATCGGTCGGGCAAATCATCTAGAACAAGTTGTTTAAGACCGTTTTCCGGATTTAACCATTCAGCAACATTATCAAGAACCGATACAAGCTCAGCAAAACTGCGCTGGGGAAGCACACTACAGCTAATTATTATGTTTCGTTCTGATATGTCGCAGCCAAAATCTGCAATACCTGCTTTGCCCGGCACAGTTTCAAAGGAATTGCGCAGGGCAGGGGAGACCTGCCATTTGGTAAGTCTTGCTCGTATTTTCATACTTTGCGACGATATTCCATTGTAGATAAATCCCATATGCTTCCCTCCATTACGCTGTTATAAAACGTCCCTGCGCCCTTGAACCTGTCTGCATCAGGTTATATAACTCCTGTGAAATCCTGCGGATGTCTTCTTCACCGCGAACAATCATCAGCTGCACCACAACAAGCGGCCCAGAAGCTAAACCGCTAAATCCACCTCTTCCACTTACATTAATATCAGGAGATATATTAAAATCTGTCGGCACTGCATTTTGCATATCGTCTGCCACTCTGGCCATAGCCTTGTCAAATCCCTCACCAATACCCAGTGCCATATTGCCGCCAATACCTTCAAAAACAGTGGACGGAGATCTGATTCCAAGAAAATTCTTTACTCCATCAACAATACCGGAAAAGAAACCGGAAACCTTATCCTTAATCCAGCTACCAAGGCTTTTAATACCTTCCCAGATGCCTTTTACAATGTTCTTACCAATCTCAACCACTGAAACAACCGCCTTGCCCAAACCTTCTATAATAGCCGCAACAATCTGAGGTAAAGACTTTACTAGTTCTGGAATGGCTTTCACAAGCCCGACAGCAAGCTGTACGATAAGCGTAATTCCCAATTCTATGATTTTCGGCATATTGTTCGTCACAAAGTCAATGATTGTTGTAATTATCCTCGGCAGTGCTTCAATTAGTTCTGGCAATGCATTTAAAAGTCCCTGCGCCAGTCCCTGAATCAATGTAAAAGCAGCTTCAAGGATTTTGTCC
>JBARAF010000040.1:0-11137 GCA_049791695.1 Croceibacterium sp. | reverse complement strand
GTGCTGGATCTCGCGCAGGGCTTCCTGCTTTTCCGCGATTGTGGCCGCCATCGCGTCGAACGCTCTGGACAGGCGGGACAGTTCATCGAACCCGGCCAGACCGACCCGGTGGTCGAGATCACCCTGGCCGAAGGCGCGTGCCCCTTGCTCCAGCTGTTTCAGCGCCGGACGCAGGCGCACCTGCAACAGGTACTGCACGGCAAACAGGAAAATCAGCGCCAGTGCGAGCCCGCCGACCGAGGCGTAGGAGGCAGTGCTGATCAGTGCCTGCGCATCTTTCGTCGCCGCCGCCACCGTCCAGTTGCCGCGGCGAATTTCGCTGTTCAGCGATTTCTTCAGCTCGTCGACAGGCCGTGTGATGCGCTGGACCTCGCGAATTGCCGCGCGAGACCCTTGTGTGCGGTAAATGAGGTCAACCCGGTCAACGCGTTCGATGAGCCCGTCAGGGTTGCGAAAATGCTCGACCACGGCCTGGCCCTGACGCGCGATGAGGGCGTTGGCGGCGCGTTCGCGTTCATTCGAGACCGGGAGCCGGGCGGCTTCTGCCAGCAGGTTTTCCAGCCGGGTCCGCGCTTCAACCGCTGTGCGCGTGGCCGCCCGTCCCGGTTCGCGTACGCCGGCATAGCTATGGGTCTGGTAATCGCGCGTGGCGTCCTGAATCTGGGTGTAGACGCGAACCTGTTCATGCGTTCGCTGCGCGGTGGTTACCACTTCGCTGGCCGACCAGGCGGTCATCAGCAGCAGCACGGTCAAAACTACAGTTGTTGTAAGCCCGGCCAGCGCTGTCGCGCTCAACCGACCCCGAAGGCTCCACGGCGGCAGCCAGCGCTTTGCCAGCATCTCCTCAAATCCCCTCTTTTCAGATGACGACCTTTGTTGGGGGCAGTCATCGACCGGTTCATCGGCTCTTCTGAGCGCACTCTAGTTACTTCGGTGCGGAGCGCCAAACAAACATGAGAGTTCATGTAATCTTAATTTTGCGGGAGGGTTGGCGTCATTTCCCTCCCACGTTCCCGTCATCCGGCCTGACCTAACCACCGCCGCTGGAATTGCATTGGCAATCCGGAGGGAGCGGGGGTGAGGAAAGTTCGCGCCACCATATCAGCACTGCTGCTGCCCATCCCGCTGGCCGGCTGCGCCATGGGGAGCGCGCGGGATGCTGGCTGCGATCGCGCCTGCATTGTAGGGCTGACCGACGATTACCTGGCCGCCCTGGCGAGCCACGATCCTTCCACCGCCCCTTTCGCCAGCAACGTGGCCTTCGTCGAGAACTTCACGCGGCTCAAGCCGGGGGAGGGGCTGTGGCAGTCCGTGACCGGGGGCAAAGGCGGCTTCGGGATCTACGTGCCTGATCCCAGGCTGCAGCAGAGTGGCTGGATCGGGCTGGTCGAACGGGGCGGCAAGCCCGTGCTGCTGGCCCTGCGGCTGAAGTTCGAACAGCGGCGCATCATCGAAGCCGAGCACGTGATTGCCGAGCCGACCGATGCCAACCTTGCCAACCTGGTCCAGCCCCGGCGAGGACTGCTGGCAACGATCCCGACCGGCCAGCGATTGCCCCACGCAGAATTGATGCGGGCCGGCGAGCAGTATTACGACGCGCTCGACGAAAACGACGGCAGCCAGGCACCGTTCGCGGCGGATTGCCAGCTGGTCGAAAACGGCCGGATCACTGCCGGGGCGGGGCAGGTGGCACCATCCGGCACCGTGCCTGGGCAGCTGCCGGTTGCCAATGATTGCGCGGGCCAGATCAGCAGCCAGGCATTCGTCTATATCGATCGCATCCAGAACCGGCGAATGGTCGCCGCCGACCCGGTGACCGGGCTGGTGTTCGGGCTGTCGCACTTCCGCCAGCCGATGAACAACCTGCCTTACAAGGTGACGCTCGCCGACGGTTCCACCGCGGAGCGCAACCGGCAGAACTTGCCCAACCAGCCGTTCGACATGGCTGCGGCGCACATCTTCAAGATCGGCCCGGACGGCCAGCTGCACGAGATCGAAGTGGTCGGCGCGGTGGCCCCCTTCAACTCGCCCACGGGGTGGGATTGAAAGCAAATTCAACAGGTAACGGCCGGAGGCGCCGTGGAAAACATAAACAGGGGAGAATAGCCGTGGCAGATCGGGGACAAGGTGATCGAAACATTTGGCTGCGAGCATGGCTTGCCTGCGGGGTCGGCCTGACCGCCATGGCGGTGGCCGTGCCTGCCACTGCCCAGACCACCGGCGCGGCGGGAGATGTGGACTGCGCAGTGACCCCGGAAGATGCCCGCTGCATCGGCACCGGCGGCAGTGGTGGTGCGGCACCTGCGGGTAGCATCATTGTCACAGGGTCACGCATCGCGCGAATCGATTACGAAGCGAACAGCCCGATCGTCACGGTTGACCAGACGTTCCTCCAGCAATCCTCGACCGCGGCTGTCGAAGAACAGCTCAACCGCTTGCCGCAATTCGTCGTCTCGCAGTCCTCAACCACGCTCAACGGTGTCAGCGGCACCGGGGGCCCGGTTGCGGCGGGCACCAGCATCCAGCCCAGCGCCACCAGCACGCCCGGCGCTGCAACGGTTTCGCTGCGCGGTGTCGGCGCCAACCGTACGCTGGTGCTGATCGACGGCCGTCGGGGTACGCCGGGCAACGCCAACGGCACGGTGGACGTATCGACGATCCCTTCGGCCGCGCTGCAGCGGGTGGAAATCATTTCCGGCGGCGCTTCTGCCACTTATGGCGCGGACGCCATCGCCGGGGTCACCAACTTCATCCTGAAAAAGGATTTCCAGGGTGCCCAGCTCGACGGGCAACTGGGCATCAGCGATGACGGCAATGGCTTCGAATACCAGGTGTCCGGGATCGTCGGCAGCGACTTTGCGGATGGACGCGGCAACGTCAGCCTGGCGATGTCGCTCAACACCCGCGAGGAGCTGTTCCAGCGCGACAACCCGAATTACCCGCGCCTCTGGGCCGATCCGGAAACCACGGTAGGCGCTGCCGCAGCGCTGGGCGTGGGCCGTCCGGGCGTGGCCGGCCTGGCTTTCCCCGCCAACCGCGTGAACCCGACAACCGGCGTGGCCCTCGCCAACCCGGCACTCGCCTGCGAGGCGACCGTGCGTGGCTGCGTCATCACCAATTACTTTGCCGGGGCCAATCCGGGCGTGCCGAACAACATCACCGCGGTTTACGTCAACCAGGACGGAACCCTGTTCAGCGGCCTCAACAGCTTTACCTCGCGCGGGGCGGGCGCTTTCCTGAAGCCCTGGCCCGAGCTTGACCAACAGAACGGCTATTACTTCAAGACACTGTCATCCGGCACGCTGGCGGCGGTGACCACCAACACCGTGCAGACCGTCCCGACCGACCGGTACAACTTCCTTGCCCGCGCCAATTATGAAATCAACGACTGGATCGGCGTATTCGGACAGGGGATGTTGAGCAACAGCACCACCTTCACCCAGCTGGAAGCGAGCACCGCGGGGGATCTGTTCATCCCCTGGGGCACCGGCAAGTACACCGGCAGCGTCCCCGGCGCGGCCCCCACCAGCAACGTTTACCAGAACCCCAACGTCCCTTCTGCCGTCCTTTCCACACAAAGCGTGGTCAACGGGCAGATCGTGACGACTTTCGCGCCCAACCCGGCTTTCAACAATATCTACAAGGGCATCCTGCCCTGCGCGACGGTGGGCAGCGCAGGTTATAACCCGACCGGCTGTACCAATACCGAAGTGTTCCAGGCAGTGGTGCCTGACAGCATCGAGGCGCTGCTCAACGCCCGCACGTACCCCAATGCCCGCGTCCAGCTGGCCGGTCCGCTGCCCAATCCGCGCCAGAGCTATCAGGACGTGACGACTTACACCCTGATCGCCGGTTTCGAAGGCAAGGTGCCGGGTACGGACTGGACCTGGGAGGCCTTCGTCAACCACGGCATCGCCCGCACGCTCAGCCGCCAGACCGGTTATTACTCGCTCAACCGCCTCAGGGCCGTCGTCACGGCACCGAACTTTGGCCAGGCTTTCAAGGGAACGGGCAACGCCTACAATGCCGGTTCCGGCGCCACGACCGGCACCTGCACCAGCGGGCTGAACTTCTTTGGCGGGTACCAAGGGATTTCCCAAGACTGCCGCGAAGCGATTGCCGAAGACAACACCAGCATCGGCACGTCGCGCCAGACCATCGTCGAAGCCAACGTCCAGGGCGGCCTGTTCGATGTCCCCTGGGCCAAGGACACGCTGCGTTTCGCCGCCGGTGCCAGCTGGCGCGAACTGCGCTATTCATTCCTGCCGGCAGCAGGTGCCTCCGCCGGGCGTGAATTCCAGGACAACATCATTGGTGGTCCGTTCAACACCATCATGGAAAGCACGGGGATCAACGCCAAGGAAGTCTATGGCGAACTGCTGATCCCGGTGCTGGCGGATCTGCCGTTCGTGCGCAGCTTCAACCTTGAAGTTGGCGGGCGCATTTCCACCTACACCCCGGGCGGGACCAGCTATACCTACAAGATCCTGGGCGATTGGGAGGTAACCCCGTGGCTGCGTTTCCGCGGCGGCTACAACCGTGCCGAACGGACCCCCAACATCGCCGAACAGCTGCTTGAACGGCAGGTGGGTATTTCGATCGATGCGGTGGGCGATGGCTGTTCCACCCGCAGCGGCAACACCTTCTCGGCCAACCCGGCCACCAACACCGCCAACGCGCTGGACGTTCAGGCGGTGTGCCTGGAACTGATGGCGCGTGACAACAACGGCGTCTACGCGCCGATCCTCAATTCGGATGGAACGCCCAACCTCAACAGTTACTACAACGCGTCCGATGCCCAGACGCGCCAGCCGACCGGCAGCGGTTTCTCCAATTCTCCGCGGGTCGGGAATGCGGTGTACATCCGCGACTACAACCCGTCCGCCGCGCTGCTGAAGTCCGAAAAGGCGGACACCTGGACCGTGGGCGCGGTGATCCGTTCCCCGTTCACCAGCGGCCTGCTGTCGCGGCTCAACCTGACGGTCGATTACTACAACATCACGATCAACGATCCGATTTCGGTGATCGGCGCAGGGGCGCAGCTGCTGCGGTGCATCAGCCCGAACTATAACCCGGCGGCTGCGGGGGTTGCGCAAGGTGCCACCAGCGCGGCCGGGCTGAATACCCCGGCGATCCGGGCCAAGGCGCAGGCCGCGATCAACAATGCGGAATCCACTTGTGCGGACGTATTCCGTTTCCGCAGCGACGGCGTGGGCGGCGAAACCGGCGGGTTCCGCACCAATGACGTGATCAGCACTTATGGCAACGAAGGCCAGATCAAGTTGTCCGGCATTGATGCCAACCTGAGCTGGAGCGCGCCGGTCGGCCCGGGCAGACTGTCGGCCAACCTCAACGGCAACTACACGCTGAATTCCAGCATCCGGGCTTTCGACGGCCAGCCGTTGATCGACTATACCGGCACCACCGGAACCGGCGCCCTGGGCGTGGCCACGGGCTCGTCATTCAAGTATCGCCTGTTCGGTACCCTCGGCTACAGCGTCGGGCCGGCATCGATTTCGATGCAATGGCAGCACATCCCGAAAACCGAAGATGGTGGCGAGGCACAGTTCCTGAACGGATTGGCCCCGGCGGGCACGGACAACAGCGGGCTTCCGGCGTACAATCTGTTCCACCTGAACGCGAGCTACGTGGTCAATGCCGCGTTCCGCCTGCGGTTCGGCGTGGACAACCTGTTCGACATCAAGCCGCCGATTACCGGCATCGACACGAAAATCGACCGTTCGCTCGGGGAGCTTCCGGGCGGCAATTACAGCTTGTTCCACGATGTGCAGGGCCGCCGCTTCTCGCTCGGCGCGACAATCAGCTTCTGACCCATTACAAACACAAGGTAACAGGACAAAGTCCTGGCCCGGAGGATAGCATAATGCGCAAACACCCCTCTTTATTCCTGTTCGCCTCGCTCTTGCCGGCGACACTCCTGCTGGGCGCGTGGTCCGGGGCCGCGGCACAGGCTCAGGCATCGGCCCCGGCTCCGGCTCTGGCCCAGGACAGCCACGAGCACGCCGGCATGGCAGCCGAAGCCGACACGCGCGCGCCGGTGGAACGCAAGCGGACGATGTGGTCCAACGCCGCATCCTGGCCGGGTGGCAAAGTGCCCGCGGCGGGCGACGCGGTGACGATCCCCCGGAACCAGGAAATCGTGCTCGACGTCGCACCGCCGGCGCTGCGCAGCCTGACCGTGGACGGCAAGCTGACCTTTTCGGACAACCTCGACCTCGAACTGGTGACCGAGTGGATTTACCTCCGGCGCGGCGAGCTGGAAATTGGCACCGAGGCCAGGCCGCACACCCGCAAGGCCGTCATCACGCTGACTGACAACGTGCCTGACGAAAACATCAACACCATGGGCGATCGCGGTATCGTGCTGATGGGCGGGACCCTGCAACTGCACGGGGATCGGGAAAACAGCTGGACCAAGCTCGCCAGGACGGCCCAGGCGGGGGCCACCACGATCGAAGTGCTGAACGGCAGCGGCTGGCGCAAGGGGGATGAAATCGTCCTCGCATCCACCGATTTCGATCCGCGCCAGGCCGAAAAACGGACCGTTACGGCCATCGCCGGCAACCGGGTCACGCTCGATCGTCCGCTTGAATTCATGCACTTTGGCGAAGTTACCTTCGGAGTCGATCAGCGCGGCGAAGTCGGCATGCTGACGCGCAATATCCGCATCCAGGCCTCGCAAGATGCGGAGAAGACCTACTTCGGCGGCCACATCATGGCGATGCCAGGTTCCAAGATGCAGGTTTCCGGCATCGAGCTGTATCGCATGGGCCAGAACATGCACCTAGCCCGGTACCCGATCCACTGGCACTTGGTGAACGAAGGCAGGCTGCAGTACATCAAGAATTCGTCGATCCACGATACCTACAGCCGCTGCGTCACCATACACGGCACCAACCACGTGCGACTGGAAAACAACGTGGCCTACAACAATGTCGGCCACTGCTATTTCCTCGAAGATGCGGTTGAATCCGGCAACGAGGTGATCGGCAACATCGGCATCATGACCAAGTGTCACCCGACCTTGCCGTGTGATCCGATCAACCTTGCCCCGGGCCGCGTGGGCGGGGGTGCCAGCAAGCCGTCGGACCACGTGCTGATCCCGTCGGACAACACGGTATCGACGTTCTGGATCACCAATCCGGACAATATCTACCGCAACAACGTGGCGGCGGGTTCGGACCAGATCGGTTTCTGGTTCGCGTTTCCTGAAAAGCCCATTGGCCAGTTCGCCAATGAAGAAGCAGCGGCAAAATTCTTCCCGCGCCGGACGCGTGTGCGGGAATTCAGCGGCAACACCGCCCATTCGAACTTCGACGGGATGATGTTCGACCGCGGCCCGTCGCAGGATGGCAACGTCAGCGTCGGTGGCAGCAACTACCACACCGCCTTTGCCAATCCGGCGGACCCGAACAGCGAGAAGCTGGATTCCCTGTTCGTGGATTTCACCGGCTACAAGAACCGGCACGGTGCCATCTGGGCGCGCGGCGAACTGCACACGTTCCGCAACCTGCGGCTGGCAGACAATGCCATCGGGTTTACCCATGCCGCCGGTCGTGGCCCCAATGCCTATTCGTCACGGGTGCTGGATTCACTGTTCGTGGGTGAAAGTGCCAACATCGGCAACCCGCGCAAGCCGGAAGAAATCGCTTACGGCCGCAGCTTGCCAGGCGACGCCGATTACCCGATCCGCGGGTACGAATATTACGACATGCGCCATGACGTGGAAAACACCACGTTCGTCAATTATCAGCCGAATGCCACGCGGGATGCGTCGGCCTTGTCCTACCTGATGTACACCAGCTTCGGGATGAGCACCGAAAACGCCGTAAGAAATGCGACGTTCGTCAATTCCAAGCCGGTCAGCTTCCCGCCGGTCGTGCGCCGCTGGGCATCGGACTTTGGCCGGGGCAATGCCTGGCGGGGCGCGGCGATCCATGATCGTGACGGCTCGGTTGGCGGCGTGCCCAATTCCTACATCGTCCTCGACAACGGGATCGCTTCCGATGACCAGGCCTGCAAGATCAGGCCGGAGTGGGGTGCTGCGATCTGCCAGGGTGACTTTGGCTATTTCGCGCTGGGCGGCAATATGGGCTTCGGCAGCGGCCCTATCGCCGATCCGATCATGCTCAGCCGCAATGGCAGGCGGTGGGAGTACACCGGGCAAACGACGATCCGCAGCGGCGCCGACGTGAGGGTTGAAACCGGCAGGAAGTCCCTCTCGCTTTCCCTCGCTGAAATGGAAAATGGCTCGTGGGTCATTTTCGAACTGCCCGGCTTTACCGCGGCCCCGGTGGGGCAGCAGCAGAGCAGCCTGGCTGCCCTGCGCAGCGCCAGCGCCAATGCCTACTTCAAAGACGACACGACCTTGTGGGTCAAGCTGTTCGCGTCGAACACCGGCGCTCCCCGCCCGCCTGCCGGGGGGCCGGACACCGGGTTCGTCGTCAGCAAGTAAACGCCGCCCTTGAATACCCCCGGTACCAGGTTGGCGCCGGGGGTTTCAACAACAGCAATGGCCATCAACTGGCAGCGGACAGGTGGGATTGTCATGCGATTTACACTGAATCGGGCCGCACTCCTTGTGGCAGGTGTCGCTCTCGCCAGCGCCCCTGCTCCGACACTGGCCGCACCGACCCGCGATGAAGTGCTGGATGTGCTGCTCGGCTGCGCACAGATTCCCGACCTGATGGCACGCGTTGGGTGTTACGACACCAATATCCGCACCATTGCACCGGATGCCTCGACCGCGCCGGCTGACCGGCCCGTGGTGCCGCCACCAGTCAGTTCGCCGGTAATCGCGCCTGCCAAACCGCGGCCACAACGAGAGGCCCAAGCCGCCCAACCTGCGCCGCGTCCTGCAGCTGCTGCCAGACAGTCAGGCAGCGTGACGGCTATCGTGGCAGCAGTGGCGGAGCGCGGACCGGGTGAGTACCTGGTCACCCTTGAGAATGGATCGGCCTGGGAATTTACCGACACCATGTCCCAGGCCTATCGGCCACCGCAGCGCGCCTCGACCGTAGAGATCGAGCGCGGCGCATTGGGCAGCTACCGCATGCGCTATGACCGGCAGCAACCCGTCCGGGTCCGCCGCGTCCGCTGAATTCCGCCCGGGCAGCGGCAGGTCGGGGCAGGGACCTGTAGCGATAGCGGCATTGGACAAAGCCGCGCCCATGGCGGAAAAGGCGGCGATGCCTTCATTGTTCCTTGCCCTGCTGGCCCTGTCGCTGGTGACCCTTGCCGGGCGGGAGGCCGTGCGCGTGGCGCGGCTGGCGGTGGCGCTGGCGCAGTCGTGGGTGCTGCTGCTCGCCTGCTGGCTGGCCGTGGCAACGGGGCTGGGGCTGGCGGCCTGGCTGGGTGCGGGCATCGCGGCTCGGCTGCATCCTGATGCAAAGACCATGCTGGTGGCCTTCGCCCTCGGCTTGGCCGGGCTGGAATTGCTGTGGCAACGCGCCCCGCGCCAGCCGGATGAACCGACCCGCAGTCTTGGCGCGATCACACTGGTGTTGGCGGCCGGGCAACTGACGGGCAGTGGCGGCCTGTTGATGCTGGCCATGGCAGGATCGGCAGGTGTGCCGCTACTGGCCGGAATTGGCGGCGTGGCGGGTGCGGGGGCGGTTTTGACCGGCGCCTGGGCCATGGCCGACCAATGGGAACCGCTGCCTTTGCCGTTGATACGCCATGGCGTGGCGGCCCTGCTGGTGCTGGTGGCCCTGGGGCTGGGCCTGTCTGCAAGGGGCCTGATTTGATCGCCCCAGACGATCATAGAATCGAATAAATTGCAGGAACTCGATCAATCAAACGGGCGTATAGAGGTTGCAGACATAACCACACGGGGGTTTCCAATGGCGAAGAAGGGTGACAATTCGAAAGCCGCGCTGGTCGCGGCGCTGAACGGTGCACTGGCCGATCATCTGGCGCTCTATATCAAGACCAAGAGCTTCCACTGGCACGTTGCCGGGCCGCGTTTCCGCGACCTGCACCTGCTGTTCGATGAACAGGCAACCCAGATCCTTGGCGTGACCGACTTGCTCGGGGAACGGGTCCGCAAGAATGGGGCGGATACGCTGACCTCCATCGGCGCCATTGCCAGCACCACCGCGATCAAGGATCAGGACAAGACCAGCCTCGATGCGGAAAAGATGGTCGCCGAACTGCGTGACGACAACCAGACCCTGCTCGACCGCTTGCGCGCGGTGAAGGACGCATCCGAACAGGCGGGTGACCATGCCACCAACGGCATCGTCGATGACTGGATCGACCAGGCCGAACAGCGCGTGTGGTTCCTGTCCCAGACGCTCAAGTAAGGCATCGCAAGCTCGCCCCCGCCGTCGCGCGGGGGCTGCTTTTGCGCTAGGGCAGCGGGAATGAACCGCCCGACCATCATTGCCCACGCCAGCGACCGGGCGATTGCAGACTGGGTGCAAGGCCAACTGGCCATGGCGCTGGCTGCAAGCACCGGTCCCGTTGCCATTGCCGTTCCGGGCGGTTCCACCCCGTTCCCGATCCTGCGCCTGCTGGCCGCCGCCCCGCTCGACTGGGGCCGGATAGAGGTCTGGCCGGGGGATGACCGGTTGTTGCCGGAGAGCCATCCCGCCAGCAATGTCGGCAAGATCCGCGCCTTGCTGGAACCTGCCGGAGCGCGGGTGGTGGCACTGGCACAAGACAGCCGCCCGCCGCATTTCGCGCTGTGCTGGCTGGGCATGGGGGCCGATGGCCACGTCGCCAGCCTGTTCCCCAACACCGATCCGCAACTGGACGATCCGCAAGCTGTCCGCCGCCTGACGCCGGATCCGCTGCCGCCGGAGGCTCCGTTTGACCGTGTCACGCTGACCCTGCCCGCGCTCCTGGATGCAGACCAGTTGCTGTTCGTCATTCGCGGGGCGGACAAGGCGGCGCTGT
This sequence comes from Croceibacterium sp., assembly GCA_049791695.1. Classification (GTDB taxonomy): domain Bacteria; phylum Pseudomonadota; class Alphaproteobacteria; order Sphingomonadales; family Sphingomonadaceae; genus Croceibacterium_C. Next base: position 217 of record JBARAF010000040.1, on the reverse strand, counting down.
TCGAACAGGCGGCGGGCGGGGGGAATGACTTGCCCGTGGCCCGCCTGCTGCGCGCCGCCCGCCAGCCCGTGCAATGCTTCACCTGATCCCTGCGCCCGCCCACCGCACTGTGCTGCGGCTGGCCCATGCGGTGCGCCGCGCTTGGTGGCTAACCGTGCGGCCGACCATCGATGGCGCCTGCGTGATCGCGCAGGACGGGGACGGGCGGGTGCTGCTG
>JBARAF010000039.1:0-2385 GCA_049791695.1 Croceibacterium sp. | reverse complement strand
CAGCGGAAATCAGCGCAAACGGGGCAGTCGCTTCATGCGGGGCGGTTTCAACCGGCAGCAGCAGTGGCGCACCGGGGATCGCCAGGGGCCAGCCGTGGCGCAAGGCGTCCACTGCCTGCGCCACGCGCCGGGACGGGCTGGGAGAAGGTGCGCCTCCGCTCAGAGATCGAACTCCGTCACCAGCGGCACGTGGTCGCTGGGCTGATCCCACCGGCGGCAATGTTCGACAAAGGCATGGGTGCGCGATTGCGCGGCCAGGTCTGCCGATGCCCACATATGGTCCAGCCGCCGTCCGCGATCCTTCTCCTGCCAGAAGGTGCGGTATGACCACCAGGTCCAGTTGCGGTCTGGCGCAGGGATGTGCTTGCGGCCCAGATCGACAAAGCCGTGCGCATCCTGGAACCGGGCCAGCGCCTCGACCTCAACCGGCGTGTGGCTGACCACTTTCAGCAGCGCCTTATGGTCGTAAACGTCACATTCCAGCGGGGCGATGTTGAAATCGCCGACGATCAGGGTCGGCCGGTCAATCGCATCGGCCCAGCGGGTCATCCGGTCGAGGAAATCGAGCTTCTGGCCAAATTTGGGGTTCTGTTCCCGGTCCGGAATGTCGCCGCCTGCCGGGATATAGACGTTTTCGAGAATCATCCCCTGCCCGGCGCCGAGCAGTTCCACGCCCACGTGACGGGCCTCGCCGTTGTCCTGCCAGTCATGGCGGGAAAATTCCTTCAGCGGCAAGCGGCTGACCGTGGCCACGCCGTGGTACCCCTTCTGCCCGTGAACCGCGAAATGGGTGTAACCCAGCGCTTCGAAAGCGGCGAACGGGAAGGTCTGCTCGACCGTCTTGATTTCCTGCAGGCACAGCACGTCCGGCGCTTCCTCGGTCAGGAAACGTTCGACGAGCGGCATCCGCAGGCGGACGGAATTGATGTTCCAACTGGCGATCTTGACCATGTCAGGGCACTTAGTGACCGCAAGGGGCGCGGTCCAGTGCGCCGCCGCCAGTAAAGCCGGGGAGTTACCGCCATGCCGCTCGCCAATGCCCAGCCCGTCACCTTCCTGTTCACCCGCGACCGGGCGCAGGCCAGGGCGTTCTATGCCGACATGCTCGGCCTCACCCACACCGCGTCGGATGAGTACGCGGAATGTTTTGACCTCGCCGGAACGCCACTGCGAATCGTCCCCATCGCCGATCATGTACCCAGCCCGCACACCGTGCTGGGCTGGGAAGTGGCCGACATCGCAGCGACCGCGACCGAAATGGCGGCCAAGGGCATCGCCTTTGAAGTGTACGAAGGTTTTGGCCAGGATGCGGGCGGGATCTGGTCATCGCCGGACGGCAGCACGCGCATCGCCTGGTTCCTGGACCCCGACGGCAACAACCTGAGCATTTCGCAGCACGGGTGAGCGTTTGCCACAGGCAAACAAAAACCCCCGTCGCGGGGGCAATTGCGACGGGGGTTCCTGATTAGCGTTCGTCACGCTTGTACAAGCCGGGCCTTGGTGGAGGTTGGGGCAACAGGGGGGAAACCCGTCTCCGATCCGGCTTGCAAGGAATGGTCTAGCCTCCCGCTGCTTTCGCCTGAATGAACGGACCCCTGCGGTTCATCGCCCAATTGGGGCGGTTGGACGAACCCGGGGCCTGCCGCGGTCCGGGCGCGGTCCAGGCGCAGTGCGTAACGGGCCGGAGGTTCCTCCCCGTTGCCGGGGAGGAATTGGTTCAGCGCGGCCCAAGCGTGGGCTTGCGCGGGTCGCGATAAGTGAAGGCACTGTTGGCCACAGGGCCGCCATACCGGTGCCCGGACAGCCGTACCGTGGTGCGCTGCTTCTGCGCATCGAGCGCGACCCAGCTGGTCAGTTCCAGTCCGCCGGGCGCGCCCGCGTCCTTTATGAAGATCAGCGTGATCGTGCCATATTCCGGCTTCTTCGGGTCTTTCACCTCGATGCTCAGCACCGCGGGGTTGCCGGTCGGGATCAGCTTGCCGAACCGCTTCACATCGCGGTTGGGATCCAGCAGCGCGCCGAGCGGGGAATTGGAAATCGGCCAGCGTTGCACCTGGCGGACGTCGTAATCGACCAGGGTCAGCGCCTTGCCATCCGAAACGACCAGCATATTGGCCGCCTTTTCATATTCGAAACGGATGCGGCCCGGCGATTTCAGGGTCAGCTTGCCGCGCATCGACTGGCCGTTGCGGTCAGTCTGGGTGAAATCGGCCTGCAGGGTGGTGATGCCACGCAGGGCAGCCACCGCCCGGTCAAGATCGCCCGTCGCCTGCTGCGCAGCAACCGGCGCGGCAGCGAAGCCGACAGCGAGGGGAGTGGAAACGCAAAGCGCGCCGACAAGTGCGGCGCGCAGTGGCTTGCGGGACAGTTTATGCAAGATGGTCA
>JBARAF010000038.1:0-2386 GCA_049791695.1 Croceibacterium sp. | reverse complement strand
TGGGTGCCTGCGGCGTTTTCGTTCCGGCCGGGCTGGATCAGATAATCAGGAAATCAGCCGCCGTTACTGCCAGGCCCGGTGAAAGGCTGGCAAACTGCACCGCTGCCGCTGCGCCGTTGCCATCGGCATCGAACCACAGGGACCCGGTTGCATTGTTGTAGATGATCCGGTCATCCGCATCGGCCGCAGCGCTGCCGGTGGCGAAAGCCCCGCCGGCCAGCGCACCGGCAGCCGGCCCGGTGAACACCGCATCGTCAAGCAGGATCTTGTCTGTCCCCACGGCAAAATCGGTGATGCTGTCGACATTGCCGCTGCCCAGCGCGGTGCTGAAACGGAAGTGGTCCGCCCCGCCGTTGCCAGTCAGCACATCCGCTCCGCCGCGCCCGTCCAGCACGTTGGCGGCGGCATTGCCGATCACGGTGTTGGCGGTGTCGCTGCCGGTCAGGTCAATCACCGCGGTCCCGCCGGTGGAGAAAGTTTCCAGCAGTTCGATGTCGGCTGCGGCGGCCAGGGCAAAGCTGACCGCAGTGGCCACCCGGTCCGCCGTGCCTTCGCCCGCCAGTTCAATCACGGTGTCACCCGCGCTGTCGATGTAGAAGGTATCGTTGCCCAGTCCGCCGGCCATGGCATCGTTGCCCGCGCCGCCGTCGAGGTAATCGTCGCCGCCATAGCCGAACAGCGAATCGTTGCCGCCATATCCGCGCAGGATGTTGCTGCCATTGTTGCCGCCTACGGTGTTGGCCGTGTCGCTGCCGCCCAGGTTCAGCGCGTTGGTGGCGCTGAGCGTGATCGCTTCGATCAGTTCGATATCGGCCACGTCGGGCAAGGTGTAATCGATTGACGGCGCCACCCGGTCAAAGCCTTCGCCCGCATTTTCGAAAATCCGGTCCAGCGCATTGTCGATGTAGAAGGTGTCATCCCCCGTGCCACCGTACATCGCATCGGCCCCGGTGCCCCCATCGAGGTAGTCATTGCCGGCCTGCCCCTGCAACGTATCGTTCCCGCCAAACCCGCGCAGGATATTGCCGCCGGCATTGCCGAAAATGGTCTGCACCGCGTTGCTGCCACCCAGTTCCAGTGCTGCCGTGCCGGTGGAATCCGTAAACTCCAGCAGTTCCACTTCGGCACCCAGGGCAAGGGTGAAGCTGATCGTGGTGGAAACCCGATCCGAGCCCTGGCCAGTCTGTTCGATCACATTATCCAGCGCATCGTCGACGTAGTAGATGTCATTCCCCAGCCCGCCGTGACGGCGGACCCCGGGTTATGATCGAACTGGGAGATGTTGTAGCTGACCCGATCGGTGGCGTCGATCACCAGCGTACCTGTGCCCAGCAGATCCAGCGCCGCCGGCATCGTGCTGATCTGCGCAGCGGTGAAATAGGCAACGCTGGCAAACTGCGAACCGGGGCCGTTGCCCGGCGCAGTATAGGCCGCCTGGCAATGCAGCCCTTCGATGCTGCTCATCGTCCCCTGGAAGTTTACCTCGCCGCCGATCGACAGCACGTCCCAGCCGTCGCCGCCGTTGAAGCTGCTGCCAGCCCCGGTCAGGGTCGAATAGGTGCCGTTGGGCTGCTTGTTGTTGACGATTGCCAGCCAGTCATCCCCGGCGTTGCCGTTGAGCACGTTGATGCCGCCGCCGCCGTTGAGAACGTCGGTGCCACTGGAGCCGTTGAGGGTATCGTTGCCACTGCCCCCGGTCAGGCCCTGGGTGGAGGCAAGTCCTTCCAGCGCGTTGAGGGTGAAGTTCGCCGGCGCGCCGTTTTCCGTCACGGTCAGCGCCACGATATCGCCGCCGGTCAGGAACGGGGTGGTGGTGGACACCCAGTTAGTCAGGTTCAGGCTGGGCATCGTGAAGGTGCCGCCGCCCGAAACCAGCAAGGTCAGGATATCGCGCCCGGCCCCGCCGATCACTTCGTTGATGCCGGTTGCTTCAAACTGGGTCTTGGTGAAATTCGTGCTGATGCTGACTTCAGCCTTGCTGACGAATTTCAGCTTCTCGACCGAGGTCACGGTCGCGCCGCTGAAGCCATAGAAACTGAGGAGGCCGAAAGCGGTTGGGAAACGAAACTGGGGGTTGGTCGCAACCCGCAGTTCCAAGGTGTCCGTACCAGAACCACCATCGAAAGTTTCGAACAGGCCGCCCGACGGGCTCTGCACCGGTTCGGCCACGACGAAGGTATCGTTGCCGCCTTCGCCCAACAGGGTATCAAAGCCCAGACCGCCGGATATCACATCATCGCCATCGCCGGCGTTGGCGATGTCATTGCCGCCCCAAGGCATCAATCACATCCGCATCGGCGGTACCATTGATGGTTTCTGCCGAATCGTTGCCTGTAAACTGGGTCATAGCTTCCCCCCTCGGAAATTATTAAGGAAGGATTACGAT
>JBARAF010000037.1:0-2102 GCA_049791695.1 Croceibacterium sp. | reverse complement strand
GTGCCGATCGGCAGCCGCCGGGTGAACCGGGCGTCGGGGTATTCGAACTGCAGCTGGTCCACGGTGTTCTTCAGTGCATAGGTATCGCGCACCCGCCGTTCGGACAGGACCACGCCCTTTTCCCGCTCCACCGCTGCCGGGCTGAAGGTCAGCTCGCTGGCGGTTTCGCGCATCAGCATCAGCGCGGTGTCGAGCAGGGCGGGGGAGTTGCGCGGCAGGTCCAGCTTGTACAGCGTGGTGCCGAAACTGGTGCTGGCATTGGTATCTGCCCCGAAAGCCAGCCCTTCGCGTTCCAGCAGCTTGACCATGTCCCCTTCGGGCACGCGGGTGCTGCCGTTGAAGGCCATGTGTTCGATGAAATGGGCATAGCCCAGCTCGTCATCCTGTTCGGAAATCGACCCGGCATCGACCCAGAACTGCACGCTGGCCTGCCCGGCAGGCGTGCCGTTGTGGCGGATCAGGTAGCGCATGCCATTGGCTAGGGTGCCGAACCGCCAGTCGGGATCGGCTGGCAGGTCGCTGGTGGCAAACGGCCACTCGGGCCCCCGCGGCACCTCGTTGCCGAGCGCCGGGGCGGAAATCAGGAGCAGGAGGGCGAGCAGGAACCGGCGTAACATTGCCGTCATGTCTGGAGCACGAATGCTGAACCGGCAATGGCTTGTGGAGCCGTCAAGAAAATCCCCGCCGCGCTGGTGCGCTGGCGGGGATATGTAAGCTTACTTCTTCGCGGGCTTCGGGCTGCCGCGCAATTTGGCGCGGTGGGCGCTCATGTCGAACACTTCGCCCGGGCCATCATCGGTGCCTTGCAGCAGGCCGAGGCGGCGGGCCACTTCCTGATAGGCTTCTTCTTCCCCGCCGAGGTCGCGGCGGAAGCGGTCCTTGTCCAGCTTTTCACCGCTGGTCATGTCCCACAGGCGGCAATTGTCCGGGCTGATTTCGTCCGCCAGGATCACGCGGCTGTAATCGCCGTCCCAGATGCGGCCGAATTCGAGCTTGAAATCGACCAGGCGGATGTCGATCGCGGCGAACATCCCGCACATGAAATCGTTCACCCGGATCGCCATTGCGGAAATGTCCTGCATTTCCTCGTGGCTGGCCCAGCCGAAGCAGGCGATGTGCTCTTCAGCCACCATCGGATCCTGCAATTCGTCGCTCTTCAGGTAATATTCGATCAGCGTGTGCGGCAGGGGTTCCCCTTCCGCGATGCCGAGCCGCTTCGAGATGGAACCGGCGGCAACATTGCGCACGACCACTTCCAGCGGAATGATTTCCACCTGGCGTACCAGCTGTTCACGCATGTTCAGGCGGCGAATGAAGTGGGTGGGAATGCCGATGTGCGCCAGCCGCAGGAACACGTGTTCCGAAATGCGGTTGTTGATCACGCCCTTGCCGTTGATCGTGCCCTTTTTCTGGGCATTGAACGCGGTGGCGTCATCCTTGAAGTACTGGATAATGGTGCCGGGTTCGGGACCTTCATACAGAATCTTGGCCTTGCCTTCGTAAATCTGGCGGCGGCGGGACATGGCACTTCCTTCGCGTCGGAAACAGGAGCGCCCCGGAAGATGGGAAGCCTTGCTTCCATCCGGCCGGGGCGCTGGCCAAGCGCATACACCCAAACGCCTGACAAGGCAATTGCAGCTAACTGGTCCTGCGGCTACGCGGTCCGGAAGACAAAGGGGGACCGCCAAATGTCCAAATTTCCAATGCGCTGCACAGCGTCGCTGATCGCCGTGAGTGCCGCCCTTTTTGCCAGTCCGGCATGGGCGGAAGACAGCGAGGCAGCAGGCGATTCCATTGTCGTCACCGGGTCGCTGATCCGCAACGCAGAAGCTGCTCCGGCCCCGGTTGAAGTGATCGGTGCGGCGGAAATTCTTGCCCAGGGCAATCCCGCCATGATGGACCTGACCAAGCGTCTGGCCGCCAGCGCCGGGGTGATTGGCGATGCCAGCCAGTTCGACACCCGCAGCCAGTTCAACCAGGGCGTCGCTTCGATCAACCTGCGCGGACTGGGGCCGCAGCGGACGCTGGTATTGCTGAACGGGCGGCGGATCGTGGCCACCGGGGCGGGCAATTTGCCGCTGGTCGACGTGAACCTGATTCCC
>JBARAF010000036.1:0-2324 GCA_049791695.1 Croceibacterium sp. | reverse complement strand
GGCGCTGGCCGTTGCCACCCATGCCGATCTGCCGGGGGACCAGCTGGCCGCCGTGCTGGAGGCACGCGGGCGGCAGCATTGGGCGCGGACCGGATTTTACCGCCTGCTGGGCACCATGCTGATGGGTGCGGCCCGGCCGGAAGACCGGTTCCGGGTGTTCCAGCGGTTCTATCGCCTGGATCCGGGGCTGATCGAGCGGTTCTATGCCGCCGGATCAACCTGGGCAGACAAGGCACGGGTGCTTTGCGGAAAGCCGCCAGTGCCTGTATCACGCGCCATCGGCGCAATTGCCGGGTCGCAACCACCATTGGGGAAACAGGGATGAGCAGTGCGCCCACCGCGACTGCAGACGTTCGCCGCGCTTGCGTGATCGGGTCCGGCTTTGGCGGGCTGGCCCTGGCCATTCGCCTGCAGGCCGCCGGGATCGCCACCACCGTGGTCGAAGCCCGCGACAAGCCGGGCGGCCGGGCATACCACTGGCAGAAGGACGGCTTCACCTTTGATGCCGGCCCCACGGTGATCACCGACCCCGCCTGCCTGCGCGAATTGTGGGAACTGACCGGCCACGACATGGCCGAAGACGTGGAACTGATGCCGGTGATGCCGTTTTACCGGCTCAACTGGCCCGATGGCACGAACTTCGATTATTCAAACGACGACGCCGCTTTGAAGCAGGAAATTGCCAAGCTCGATCCGGCGGACATGGCCGGGTACGACCAGTTCCTGGACTATGCCGCAGACGTATACCGCGAAGGTTACGTCAAGCTGGGCCACGTGCCGTTCCTCGATTTCAAGAGCATGATCAAGGCGGCCCCGGCGCTGATCAAGAAGCAGGCCTGGCGCAGCGTCTATTCGATCGTCAGTAAATATATCCGCAATGAAAAACTGCGCGAAGCGCTGTCGTTCCACACCCTGCTGGTTGGCGGCAACCCGATGACCACCAGCAGCATCTATGCCCTGATCCACAAGCTGGAAAAGGACGGTGGCGTATGGTGGGCACGCGGCGGCACCAACCGGCTGGTGGCAGGCATGGTGCGCCATTTCGAACGGCTGGGCGGCACCGTGCGGATGGGCGATCCGGTGGTGAAAGTGGATACGCTGGGCAGCCGCGCCACCGGGGTCACGTGCGCCAGCGGCTGGCATGGCGATTTCGATGCCGTGGCCAGCAATGCCGACATCGTCCATTCGTATCGCGACCTGCTGGGCGACAATTATCGCGGACAGAAAATGGGCAAGGCTCTGGCGAAGAAGCGCTTTTCACCCAGCCTGTTCGTCGTCCATTTCGGGGTGGAGGGCAATTGGCCCGGCATCCCGCACCACATGATCCTGTTCGGTCCGCGCTATAAGGGGCTGCTGGACGATATTTACGTCAATGGCGTGTTGCCGGCTGATTTCTCGATTTACCTGCACCATCCCACGGTGACCGATCCCGGCATGGCGCCGGAGGGGAAGAGCACCTTCTATGCCCTAGTCCCGGTGGCCCACATGGGCAAGCTGGCGATCGATTGGGGCCAGGTCGGCCCGGTGCTGGAAAAGCGCATCCTGGACGAAGTGGGCCGCCGGCTGATCCCGGACATCCATGACCGGATCGTGACCAGTTTCCACTATGCCCCCAGCGATTTCACGCGCGATCTGGCCGCCCATCTGGGCAGCGCCTTCAGCCTGGAACCAGTGCTGACGCAAAGCGCGTACTTCCGCGGCCACAACCGGGATGACGTGATCGGTAACTTCTACCTGGTCGGCGCAGGCACTCACCCCGGCGCAGGTATCCCCGGCGTGGTCGGCAGTGCCAAGGCGACCGCGGGGTTGATGCTGGAGGATATGGCATGAAAATGATTGCGCTGCTGGCGGCCCCCCTGCTGGTGGCGGCCGCACCGGGGGAAGTTCGGCTGCTGGAAACCCCCAGCCACACCGTCTTCGCCTATGATCCCGCCAGCTTGATCGTGACGAACGGCCCGGATGGCGAAGTGCGCCGGGCCACGATTATCACCCACAACCCTGTCCGTCCCGGCAGCAGCGAACAGGTGGGCGCACGCGGCACCATGGAATTCGCCTGCGCCCCGCTCGCCTACCGCCAGGTGCAGACGGTCTCCATTGGGGCCGACGGGACAGAGCAGGTGGTGGTCCCCGCCGACCCGGCCCGCAAGTTTTCCGGCACGCGCCCTGACAGTTTCGAACGCAGCCTGGTGGAAGCAATGTGCGCGGTGCAGCCATGAAGCGGATTGCGGTTTACTGTGGCTCGGCCACTCCGGCAGACCCGCGCTATGTTGCGCTGGCCCACGATGTCGGCGCGGAACTGGCCCGGCGGGGGATCGGCGTGGTCT
>JBARAF010000035.1:0-2676 GCA_049791695.1 Croceibacterium sp. | reverse complement strand
ACCCCGAGCCTTGAAGCCCCGGGAGCAGGCGCCGTCGCCCACATGTCCCTTCATCTATAACCAACAATGTCAAAGATCCCACCAACAACATGAAGCGGACAACCAGTGATCCCCGATCTAAACCGAGAGACCCGTTGTCCGTCTATGTTGGCGACCGGTCTGGAAACCGCCGTGGCCGTCTCCGTCTTGGTGGAGCGGCCTATATGGGGGGGCTGCCGACCCGTCAACTGATTCGTTGCAATAATTTCCCGCTTTGCTGCATTTTTGAGTCATCCCCCGGCGGCAGCACAGGTGCTCTGGGCGGCAATTATTCGGCGACAAGGCCCGCCCCGCTCGCTAGTCTTTTGACAGAACAAGAATGTGGGAGATGGGTATGACGGGCAGCTTGTCCGGACAGGTCGCCTTGGTGACCGGTGGTGGTCGTGGCTTTGGCAGGGCGATTGCCGAGCGGTTTGCAGCCGAGGGCGCGCAGGTGGCGGCCATGTCCCGGTCCCGCAATGAACTGGACCAGGTTGTAGCCGGGATCGAGGCTGCCGGCGGACAGGCCATGGCCGTTACCGGCGACGTGACCAGCCCCGCCGACGTCGGTACCGCCGTAACTGCAGTGGAGGGCCGGTTCGGCCCGGTAAGCCTGATGATCAACAATGCCGGGGTGCCAGGGCCGATCGGGCCGATCTGGGAAGTCGATGCCCATGCCTGGTGGCAGGCGCAGGCGATTCATATCCGCGCCCCCTTTCTGTTCATGCAGCGGGTAATTCCCGGGATGCTTGCGCGGGGCGGTGGGCGGATAATCTGCGTTTCGGCGCTGGCGAGCCGGATGGTGGCGCCCAACCTGTCGGCTTACTGCACCGGCAAGATCGCCCAGAACCGGGTGGTAGCCGAAGCGGCTGCGGAACTGGCCGACCTGCCGGTGAAGGTGTTTGCGATCGATCCGGGCTTCGTCTTCACCAAGCTGGCCCATGATACGATGGTAAGCGATGCGGCGCGCAAGTACCTGCCGGGCATGGTCGCGCGGCTGGAGCAGGCTTCCAACGATCCTGCCGCACAGGATGACCTGGCCCGCTGCGCCCAGCGGTGCCTTGATCTGGCGAGCGGACGGTATGACGCACTGTCGGGCAATTATTACGAACTGCCGGACGATCTGGACGCCAAGCTGGCCGAAAAGCTGGCGGAGGTGCCCGCCGCATGAGCGGGGAGGCACGGCTGGCCGCTGCCGAAGCGCAGATCGCGGCCCTCGCCCAGGAAGTGGGCCGGTTGCAGGATGTACAGGCGATCCGGACGCTCCAGCATTCCTACGGCTTCATGATGGACAAGGGCCTGTACGACGAAGTGTGCGACCTGTTTGCCGAAGATGGCGCGCTGCATTTCATGGGCGGGGTCTGGGCCAGTCGTGAAAGCGTGCGGCGGCTCTATTGCGGGCGGCTGCGCGCCGGGTTCACCCACGGAATCAACGGCCCAGCTTATGGCATGCTGGCAGAACACTGGCCTTCGCAGGATGTGATCCACGTCGCGCCTGACCGGATGACGGCCAAGGCGCGCTGGCGCTGCTTCCTGCTGGGCGGCGCGCATGAAAGCAAGACGGACCGCAACCCGCACCTGCCGCAGCAGTGGTGGGAATGGGGCGTGTACGAAAACGAATATGTCCGCCGCGATGGCGTGTGGCAGATCAAGAAGCTGGGCTATTACCTTTTCGTGCAGGCCGATTACGAAACCGGCTGGGCCCATTCCACCCCGATCCCCTCCCCCTTCTTCACCAAGACCGTGGAGGAAGATCCGTTCGGCCCCGATTACATCGAGGACAACCCACACAAAAGCTGGCCGGAAACGCCGCTGGCACCGTTCCATTATGTCCACCCGGTAACGGGCCGCCCCATCGTGCCGCAAAGCGGGCCGGCGCAAGCATGAGCCAGTCGGGGGAGCAGGCCTTTTCCAAAGGCTATCGCACCTGGTTGATCCTGCTGCTGGTGGCGATCAACACCTTCAACTTCGCCGACCGTTCGGTGATGTCGGCCCTGGCCGAAGGGGTGAAGCGCGACCTGCGGATCAGCGATTTCCAGCTGGGCCTGCTGCAGGGTTTTGGCTTCGCGCTGTTCTACTCCATCCTGGGCCTGCCGATTGCCCGGCTGGCGGAACGGCGCAGCCGGGGCGCGATCATCGCGGTGGCTGCAGGCCTGTGGTCGCTGTTTGCGGCCCTGTGCGGGGCGGCGGCCAGTTTCACCCAGTTCCTGTTGTGCCGGGTTGGCGTCGGCGTGGGTGAAGCGGGGTTCAACCCGCCGGTCGCATCGCTGGTCGGCGATTTCTGGCCTGCAGCCAAGCGATCGTCGATCATGGCGCTGATCGGACTTGGCGGAGCGGCGGGGCCGCTGCTGGGCGCGCTGGGTGGTGGGATCATCGCCGACCATTTTGGCTGGCGCATGGCCTTTGTCGCCATTGCCGCGCCGGGCGTGGTGCTGGGCCTGCTCGCGTTCCTGACCATTCGCGAACCGCCGCGGGGCATGGCCGATGGCGTGGTCGATGCCAGCCGGGAGGTTCCCGGGATCTGGACCACCTTCCGCACCCTGCTGGCCAAGCCAGCATTTCGCCACGTGCTGGCCGGCGGCGCAATCGGGTCTGCGGCCACCAACGGGATGAGTCAGTTCCTCGGCGTCTATTACGTGCGCAATTTCGACCTCACCT
>JBARAF010000034.1:0-8880 GCA_049791695.1 Croceibacterium sp. | reverse complement strand
ACCCCGAGCCTTGAAGCCCCGGGAGCAGGCGCCGTCGCCCACATGTCCCTTCATCTATAACCAACAATGTCAAAGATCCCACCAACAACATGAAGCGGACAACCAGTGATCCCCGATCTAAACCGAGGGACCCGTTGTCCGTCTATGTTGGCGACCGAGTGGTGCGAGCCGGTTGAAACCGTCTGCTCCGCTGCGGTGGAGTGGCATATATGGGCGGGTTCGGATTCGGTCAATCGCCTTTTTGCAATTTTATTGCGCCGACCGTTCAACCATAGGAAAACAAACGGAAAAGTTGGTGATTTTGACGATTCAACGACCTTTTTGGGGCCGAATCAGGGCCGTTTTCGCCGCTAAACCAAATCTTATCCCGCGCCCGGTAATGCAGGCGGGCAATGGATAGTCTCTCCCCTTCAATGGCCCCCTCTGTGGAGCTCCCTTCCCCCCGCGTCAGTGCGATCGTCCCGGCATACGGCGTGGCTCATCTGCTGGGTGAGGCGCTGGAATCGCTGCTGGCCCAGACCATGCCCGATTGGGAATGCGTGGTGATCGACGATGGCGCGCCGGATGACGTGGCCGGTGCGGTGGCCCCTTACCTGCATGATCCGCGCATCCGCTTCATGGCGACCGACAACCGCGGCGTCGGTGGCGCCCGCAACCGGGCGATTGCTGCTTGCACTGCCCCGCTGCTGACCCTGCTGGATGCGGATGACATGCTGTGCCCGCGCTACTTCGAAGCGATCCTGCCGCCGCTGGAGCAGGACCTGGCCCTACGCCTGGCCACGCCCAATGCGCGCATCTTTGGCGCAGTGGCGGACGAACGGTTCTGCGTCAGCGCCAAACAGGGCACCGGCGACGGGGTGCATGGCAGCCTGTCCGACGTGCTGGACCGGAGCTTCAACGTCTATATCGGCAGCACTTTCCGCCGGGTCGACTGGCAGGCGGTTGGCGGCTTCAATGAAACGATGACCCATTGCGAGGACTTCGATTTCTGGGTGCGCCTGATGCAGCTGGGCGGCGACGCGTTGTATATAGACGAGGTGCTGGGGGAATACCGGGTCCGCCCTGGTTCCGCCTCCGGAGCTTCGGAGAAGATGATCCGCGGCAACCTGTTTGTCTATCACCAGGCCGCCGCCGCCCTGGCGGGCAAGGCCGAAGGCCGGGTGGCCGAAGCGATGATCGCCAAAACCGAAGCCGACCTGGCCTTCGAACAGGCGATGAGCCAGGTAGCTGCTGGCGATACCACGGCCGGCCTGTCCGCACTGCGCGCCAGCAAGGGCAAAGTCAGCGGAATAGTGTGGGCGGTGGCCTTCGCGCTGTGGCGGGTGGCACCGGCCCTCGCCCCGCCGATGATCCGCTGGCGCCTCCGCAATCATACCCGGGGTGGCGGTGACCGGCTGGTGCCGCCGATCCACGACCGCAGAGCAGCACCAGGCAGCCCCGCATCAGGTAGCGTGGCATGAGCGAGAACATCGGCCATTCGGTGCGCAAGGCCGTCATCTGGCGGTCCGGCAGCCAGATCTTTGCGCAAGTCGTGGCCTGGGCAGCGACCCTGGCCGTGGTCCGCATCCTGGATCCGGCCGATTACGGCCTGTTCGCGATGACCCAGGTGGTGCTGGCCTTCCTCAGTTTCCTGAATGGCTATGGCTTTGCCAGCGCGCTGATCCGGGAAAAGGAGATCAGCCAGCAGCGGATCCGCCAGGCTTTCGGCATCCTGATCCTGGTCAACGGCGCGATTGCCCTGTTGCAACTGAGCCTCGCCCCCGTGGCGGCGGCCTGGTACCGGCAGGATATCGTGGGTGACCTGCTGCGGGTGCAGGCGCTGATCTACCTCGCCACGCCGTTCATTGCCCTGCCCGAAGTGCTGCTGGTGCGGGACATGGATTTCCGCCGCCCGGCCCTGGTCAACATCGTGGCGACGGTGGTTTCGGCCACCGTATCGCTGACTTGCGCATTGCTGGGGTTCGGCGTGTGGACGCTGGTCTATGCGCCGATCGCGTTTTTCTGGACCCGCGCTGCCGGGCTGATGATTGCCGCGCGGTTCTGGGTCTGGCCCAGCTTCCGCTTCGCCGGGGCCGGATCGCTGGTCAATTACGGCATGATGATGCTGGGCAGCCATTTCTTCTGGACCATCATCACCCAGGCGGACGTGTTCATCGCCTCGCGCTCCGTCGATGCCCACAGCCTCGGCCTTTATGCAGAGGCCCTGTTCCTGACCACGCTGGTGACGAGCAAGTTCGTGCCGCCGCTGAATGAAGTCGCCTTCCCCGCCTATGCCCGGATGCAGGACGATCCGGAGCGGATGGCGGCCGCGTTCCTGAAAGCGGTGCGGCTGATCCTGCTGGTGACCTGCCCGATCTATCTGGGCCTGGCGGTGACCGCACCCGATGCGGTGCGCATCCTGCTGGGGCCGAAATGGACCGGCATGGCCCCGCTGGCTTCGATCCTGGCGCTGGGGATGCCGGCGATGACGCTGCACATCCTGTTCGCCCCCGCGGCCAATGCCGCCGGCCTGCCGCACGTGACCATGCGCGCATCGATGCTGGGCGCCGTACTGATGCCGCTGGCCTTCGTGGCCGGGGTTACCCACGGGGTGCAGGGGCTGGCCTGGGCCTGGCTGATCGCATTCCCGCTGGTGCCGCTGTTTGCCTGGCTGCAATGCCGCAAGCCATTGGGGCTGAGCGGCCGGGGCATGGCCCGGGCCGTGCTGCCCGCGCTGGGCGCAGCCGTGGCCATGGCCCTGCCGGTGTGGATGCTGGGGCAGCTGCTGGCAGGCGCGAACGAATGGGTCCGGGTGGCAGTGCAGGTGGCACTGGGCGCCTTCACGTACCTGGCACTGCTGTTCCTGACCTCCCGCTCCACGCTGGAGGAACTGCTGGCGCTGGTTATTCGCCGCCGCCCGCCGGAACTGAACCCCGCCCTGGCCTGACCAACCCGCCGCAGTTGGTACGCGGCTGCTGATGTGGTATTTTCGCTGTAGCGGCTCTCCTGCCGGCTGGGCCGCGAGGAGAGAAACCATGAGCTGGAACAGGCTCGCTGCCGCCGCGATGCTGGCGGTCATTGCTGCAACGCCGCCATTGGCGGCCGCTCCGGCCCCGGAAATCCCCATCGCGCCAACTGCACCCAGGGTTGCGCAATCCGGGGAGGCCGGTCCCAGCCTGACCGATCTGGTGGCGCTGACGGCTGACCGGTACCGGCGGCTGACCGTGCCGGTGACGATCCAGGGCCAGGGACCATTTCAGTTCATGATCGATACCGGCGCACAGGCGACCGTGATCACCCGCACCCTGGCCGACCGACTGGGCCTGGGTGACCGACAGCTGGCCACGCTGGTGGGCATGGCCAGCCGCCGCGAAACCGAGATAGTGGATATAGCGGACCTGCAACTGGGGAGCCGCAACTTCTATATCCAGACCGCCCCGCTGGTGGAGGCAGACCATATTGGCGGGGCCGATGGCATTCTGGGGCTGGACAGCCTGCAGAACCAGCGGGTGCTGTTCGATTTCGCCGCGGCCAGCCTGCACGTGGCTGATGCGGAGGAACAGGAAAACAACCGCGGGTTCGACATCGTGGTGAAAGCGCGGGAGAGGCTGGGCCAGCTGATCATCACCGAAGCCATGCTGGACGGCGTGCGGGTGGCGGTGATCGTGGATACCGGGGCGCAGAACAGCCTGGGCAATCCGGAACTGGGACGTCGCCTGCGTCGTGCCCCTTCGTTGGGCCATATCAGCATGACCGACGTCAACGGGCAGGACCTGGTGGGCGACGTGCGGCAGGCCGGGGAACTGGCGCTGCAATCGGCCCGGCTGCGCAATTTCGCGATCATGTTCGCGGATTCGCCCGTATTCAAGGCGCTGGGGCTGAATGACCGCCCCACTCTGGTGCTGGGCATGGCGGAACTGCAGGTGTTCAAGCGGGTGGCGATCGATTTTCGCACCCGCCGCGTGCTGTTCGACCTGCCCAGCAAAGCCGAACAAGCCGATCCGCAGTGGCGCAGCCGCTTTGGCCATTGAAAGCAATTGCTGATTGCCGAAGGCAGGCCGCCACCCCACTTGAGACAGCATGAAGCCTGACGAAAAAGCCGGGCAGGAAGCCCTGCAACTGGCCGGCTGGCCCAGCCTGCGCCGGTTCCTGCCATACCTGTGGCCAAAGCACCGCCCCGAACTGCGCTGGCGCATTGCCGGCGCGGCGGTGTTCGTGCTGATTGCCAAGGTGGTCGTGCTGACCCTGCCGTTTGCCTATGCCGGGGCAATCGACACCATGGCCAAGCGCGGCAATGAAGCCATGTGGGCGGCGATGGCGCTGGTCATTGCCTATGCCGCCGGGCGCTTTGCAACGGTGCTGTTCGACAATGTGCGCAACATCATCTTTGAACGGGTTGGCCAGGATGCCGTGCGTCACCTGACGCAAGACGTGTTTGCCCGGCTGCACACCCTGTCGCTGCGGTTCCACCTGTCGCGCCGCACCGGTGAAGTGACCAAGGTGGTGGAACGCGGGACCAAGTCGATCAATTCGATGGTCTATTTCCTGCTGTTCAACATCATGCCGACCTTTGTCGAACTGCTGGTGGTGGCGGCGATCTTCTACACCAAATTTGGCTGGGAAATGGTCGCGGCCACGGCGCTGACCGTGGTCACCTATATCTGGCTGACGCGGGTAATCACCGAATGGCGAACCAAGCTGCGCGCACAGATGAACGATCTGGACGGGCTGGCTCTGGCCCGCGCGGTGGATTCGCTGCTCAATTACGAAACGGTCAAATACTTCGGCGCGGAAAAGCGCGAGGTTGACCGCTATGGCTCGGCAGCCAGCGCCTATGCCGAAGCGGCCGTGAAGAGCGAAAACTCGCTCGGCCTGCTGAACATCGCCCAGGCGGTGATCATGAACCTGATGATGGGCGCGGCGATGGCCTGGACCGTCTGGGGCTGGAGCACCGGGCGCTTTTCGGTGGGCGATCTGGTGCTGGTGAATACCTACCTGATGCAGCTGTTCCGCCCGCTGGACATGCTCGGCTGGGTCTATCGAACGATCCGCCAGGGGCTGATCGACATGGCGCACATGTTCCGCCTGATCGATACCTCGGTGGAAGTGCGCGATGCGCCGGGCGCGCCTGCGCTGGTGGTGCGGCAGCCGACCGTGGTGTTTGACCAGGTGGTGTTCGGGTATGATGCCGACCGGGAGATTCTCCACGGGCTCAGTTTTGAAGTACCGGCCGGATCGCACGTGGCGGTGGTCGGCCCTTCGGGCGCTGGCAAGAGCACGATCGGGCGCCTGTTGTTCCGGTTCTATGATCCATGGTCGGGCCGGATCCTGATCGACGGGCAGGATATCAAGGAAGTCACGCAGGAAAGCCTGCGCCGCCAGATCGGCATCGTGCCGCAGGATTCGGTGCTGTTCAACGACACCATCGGCTACAACGTCGCCTATGGTCGCGAAGGGGCGAGCCAGGCGGAAATCGAGGCGGCCGCGCGCGATGCGGCGATCCTGCCGTTCATCGAACGGCTGCCCAAGGGCTTTGAAACCGAAGTGGGCGAACGCGGGCTGAAACTGTCTGGCGGGGAAAAACAGCGCGTGGCGATTGCCCGCACCTTGCTGAAGAACCCGCCGATCCTGCTGCTGGACGAAGCGACCAGCGCGCTGGACACGCGGACCGAACAGGAAATCCTGCAAACGCTGCACCGGATCGCGGAAAACCGCACCACTATCGCCATTGCCCACCGGCTTTCGACCATTGCGGATGCCGATTTGATCTGCGTCATTCAGGATGGCCGCCTGTTCGAACAAGGTAACCATGGGCAATTGTTGCGCCACGGCGGCCTCTACGCCGATATGTGGGCGCGGCAGCTGGCAGAAGAAGAAGACGAAGCTGAAGTGCAAGACGGGGCTGAGCTGGAAGACGAAGCCGCCGAATGATCGGGCCAGCGGCCCGGGGAAAGGGTCTGCGATGAAGAAGCTCTACTGGATCGGTGCGGCGCTGCTGCTGGCGGCTGGTGGCGCGGCTGCGGAAGACGATGTGCTGCACGTGCGCACGGCGATGAAGGACCAGGTCAACCCGGCAATCTTCGGCGTGTGGGACATCACCAACAACGCGATGGGCGATGATGGCGGGATCGATCCCAAGCTGATGGACGATGCCAAGTGGGCCACGGTCGAAGCCCGCGCGCGTGATCTGGCCACTGCCAGCCATGCGATGGCCCACGCCACCACCATCCAGGCCACTGCGCCGGGCGATGACAAGGTGGAAGCAGGCGCGGTGTCGATGGCCGCGATCCAGGGCTATATCGATGCCGAGCCCGCTGTCTTCCGCGCTTTCGCCACCGCCCAGGCACAGCATGCGGAAAAACTGGCCGAAGCGGCCAAGGCCCACGATGCCGCCACGGCGGGCGAACTGGTCGCCGGGCTGGATGGCGTGTGCGAGGCCTGCCATGCCAAGTTCTGGTACCCCGAACAGTAAGGCCGCGCTGGCCATCGGGTGACAAGGTGCTAACTTCACCCGGATGATGGGGGGACTGGCCTGGCTGGAGCAGACGAGCGTGTCTGCCTTCGTGCGCGAGGATCTCTACGCCTATTTCGTCCTGCTGATTGTCCATGCCTGGGGCATGGCCCTGCTGGTCGGCGGCGGGCTTGCCGTCGGGCTGCGGCTGCTGGGCGTCGCCAGCGGCGCGCGGCTTGAACGGTTTGCGGGGTTCTTTCCCTATATGCGCGTCGGCGCGGTGCTGGCCGTACTTTCGGGGCTGGGGCTGCTGGCGGGATACCCGGCCAAGGCGCTGACCAACTGGCTCTTTCCGCTCAAATTCGTGTTGCTGATCGGCGCCGCCATGGCGCTGCGGCGCGGCTGGATTGGCGCCATCTCCTCCGGCCAGGGCCGCCCGTGGGCTGCGCTGTCGATTGCGCTGTGGCTGGGCGGCGTCACCGCGGGCAAGCTGCTGCTCTATACCTACTCCATGCTGATGACGACCGACTGATGGATCCGGAATACCCCACCGATCCGCTGCTGGACCCGGTCGCGATTGTCGAATGGGGGATCGATGCCGGGGTGTTCGCCCTGATGAACAGTGCCTGGGGCTGGCCGGTTGTCGAAGTGCTGCACTTCTTCGGCCTGTGCCTGCTGGTGGGCAGTGTCGGTGCGTTCGACCTGGTAATGATCGGCGCAGTGCGCGGGATCCGGCTGGGCGCGCTGCACCGGCTGGTGCCGTTCGGCGTGGCGGGCTTCGCGCTCAGCCTGCTGACCGGGGCCCTGTTCGTGATCGCCGCGCCGGACCAGTACCTCTATAACCCCGCGTTCCAGGTCAAGATGATGCTGCTGGCCGTGGCGGGCGCGAACATGACGCTGTTCTACCTCACCACGGCGCGCCGGGTGGCCCTGTTGGCGGAGGATGACCCACCGCCACTGGCCGCA
This sequence comes from Croceibacterium sp., assembly GCA_049791695.1. GTDB lineage: Bacteria > Pseudomonadota > Alphaproteobacteria > Sphingomonadales > Sphingomonadaceae > Croceibacterium_C. Next base: position 1,484 of record JBARAF010000034.1, on the reverse strand, counting down.
CGGATCTTCGCAGCCGTATCGCTCACCAGCTGGTTCGGGGTGATTATGGCCGGGCGGGTGATCACCGCCTTCCGCCCGCCCAGCTGGTTCTGGTGCGGCTGGTGCTGATCAAGTAGTCAAATATCCGGGCCACAACACCGCCTGAGCCACGATCACCCGCTCGCCATTGAAGGTCAGGCTGGGCGATCCATGCAGCCGCCAGCCATCGGCCAGCGCCTGCGACACGCGCTTGCAGAAGGCATCGTCATCCGGGCCGGTCAGGCAGCGATAGATCGGCTTGTCGTCAGGCGGGGTGGTGGTCATCGCGTGCTTCCTTACAGGATATATTTGCTGAGGTCGGTATAGCCCGCCAGCACGGACAGCTTGTCCTGCACGTAAGCGGCGTCGATGGTCACCGTTTGGCCCACCCGGTCCTCGGCCTCAAAGCTGATTTCCTCCAGCAGCTTTTCCATCACCGTCTGCAGGCGGCGGGCGCCGATGTTTTCGATGCTTTCGTTCACTTGCGCGGCGATGCGGGCAATTTCGCGCACCGCATCGGGGGTGATGTTCAGCGTCACCTGTTCGGTCCCCAGCAGCGCGCAATATTGCTGCACCAGGTTGGCCCGGGTGTCCGACAGGATGGCGACGAAGTCTTCTTCGGTCAGGCCCTTCAGCTCCACCCGGATCGGCAGGCGGCCCTGCAGTTCGGGCAGCATGTCGCTCGGTTTCGCCACATGGAACGCGCCGCTGGCGATGAACAGCACGTGGTCAGTCTTCATCGGGCCGTACTTGGTGGCAACGGTGGTGCCTTCGATCAGCGGCAGCAGGTCACGCTGCACCCCTTCCCGGCTGACCGAACCGCCGCGCACATCGGACACGGCGATCTTGTCGATTTCGTCGAGGAACACGATGCCGTTGGTTTCGGCATTGGCCAGCGCGACCCGGGCGACATCGTCCTGGTCCATGCGCTTTTCGCTCTCCTCCTCCACCAGCTTGTCCCACGCATCGGGGACTTTCAGCTTGCGGCGCTTGAGGTTCTGGCGGCCCATCGCCTTGCCCATCATTTCGGACAGGTTGATCATGCCGATGCCGCCCATGCCGGGGATGTCCATCTGCGGCGAAGGAGTATCCTCCACCTCGATTTCCACCTCGACCTCGTTCATCGCGTCCTGCACCACCCGCTGGCGGAAGCTTTCGCGGGTCGCTTCGCTGGCGCTGTCACCGACGAGCGCGTTGAGCAGCCGGACCATCGCCGCCTTGCCTGCGGCATCGCGCACCGCTTCGCGGCGGCGGTCCTTTTCCAGCCGGATCGCTTCTTCCACCAGGTCGCGGGCGATCTGTTCCACGTCGCGGCCAACATAGCCGACCTCGGTGAACTTGGTCGCTTCCACTTTCACGAACGGTGCTTCGGCCAGCTTCGCCAGGCGGCGGCTGATCTCGGTCTTGCCGCAGCCCGTGGGCCCGATCATCAGGATGTTCTTCGGCGTCACTTCATCGCGCAGTTC
>JBARAF010000033.1:0-9589 GCA_049791695.1 Croceibacterium sp. | reverse complement strand
TGTCCTGCCAGGCGCTGTCATCGGTGACAGTGCCGCTCAGCCCGTCTTCTTCTGCAGGAACAGTCACCTGCGCACCGGGCGGCGGCGCGGCGGCATCCTGCGCCAGTGCCGGGGCAGTGAAGGCCAGCGAAAGGGCCAGGGCCCAAATGCCAGAAGTCAAACTCGCACCAATGCGCATTACAATCTCCTGTCGAAGCGCCAGGTCCGGATACGCTTCCATTTGTCATAGAATTGGGGCGGCAAAGTGAACGGGGCGGCCAATTGCACGGCGCGGATCGCCCGTTCGGCATGGAGCGAAGCCTGCGCGCGGTTGGAATCGTTGATCCCGGTCTGGCGAACAACCTCTGGCCGCCCTTTCAGCGACCCGTCCTCGTTCAATTCCCAGCGCAGTTCCGTCACCAGCAGTTCCGCATCCACGCCCTGCGGCGCGGTCCAGTGCGGCTTCAGCTGGCGGTTGATCGCCTGCTGCAACCCGGCCTGCTCCGCCGCGCCGAAAGTGGCCGCTGGGGCGCCCTGGCTCTGCGTCCGCTCACCCGCGCTGGCACCGGTCAGGAAGTCCGACCCGATCCGGCTGCCGCCGCCACGGGTGGAGGCGCTCGCTTGCGGGGATGGCCGGGTGCTGGGCCGCGAGGAGGGCTGCGGCGCGGGGCGGCTCGTCGCGGCGGGCTTCGGCTGCGGTTTGCTGGTGGCCCTGGGGCTGGGTTTCGGGCTGGGCTTCGAGCTTGGCCGAGGCACCGGCTGCACCGCTACGGTCGGGCGCGGTTTGGGCTGGATCGCCGGGCGCGTGGGCACCGGGCGTGGCTGTTCACGCGGAGCTTCCACCCGTTGCGCGGGTTGCGACTCCGGTTCGGGCGGGGCCGGTTCCGGGGCCAGCACCGGTGCAATCGCCGCCTGTTGCTCCGCCGCCGGATTGGGCGAGGTGGACGTCAGGCTGACCTCGCTCGCCAGGCTCACGTCCATCCGGTCGGGCACCGGCGGGCGCGCCGGCGGGGCCGGTTCATACAGCGCCAGGAACGCGAACAGCGCCACATGCGCCGCCACGGCGATGCCAAGGCCGAGCCGTTCTTCCAATGCAAAGGGTGCCGCCGTTGCCATGATCCCGGGCTATGGAGCCTCTGCTGAACCGCTGGTGACCAGCGAGATCGAATTGCACCCTGCCCGGTTCAATTCACCCATCACCGCCATCACCCTGCCGTAATCCAGCCCGCGATCGGCCCTGAGCGTGATCAGCGGCGCATCGGGCGCGGCGCAATCGACCTTGGCCAGCGCATCTGCGAATCCGCCCGGATCGACCATGCCATCATCGATGTAGATGAACCCGTCGGCATCGACCGAAATGGTCACCTGGTCCTGTTCCTGTTCCAGCGCATTGGCGCGGCTTTCCGGCAGTTCGACCGGCACGCCGCTGGTCATCAGCGGGGCCGTGACCATGAAGATGATCAGCAGCACCAGCATCACGTCCACGAACGGGGTGACGTTGATCTCCGCCATCGGCGCGCGGCGCGATCCGCGCCGGCCGCCGCGGCGGCTTGCGGATTGGAGGCCCATCGCCATCAGGCGCGCTCCAGTTCCCGCCCGATCTGGGCCTGCACCTTGTCGGCAAAACGCTGCAGCCGCGCTTCAAAACTGCCCACGCTGGCACCGTAACGGTTGTAGGCGATGACCGCCGGGATGGCCGCGAACAGGCCGATGGCAGTGGCGAACAGCGCCTCCGAAATGCCCGGCGCGACCACGGCGAGCGAACTGTTCTGCTGGCTGCCGATCTGGAAGAAGCTGTTCATGATGCCCCAGACCGTGCCGAACAGGCCGACGAACGGCGCGACGGAACCGGTGGTGGCCAGGAAGTTGAGCCGTTCGGCCAGGCCGTCCGCCTCTGCCGCAACCTGTCCTTCCAGCGCCATCGCCACCCGCTGCCGGGTAGCTTCACGGTCACGCACGCCGTCCTTGGTCGATCGGTGCAGTTCGGCCAGCCCGGCAGCCGCCACGCGGGCAGAGGGGCTTTCGCCCTTCTTGCGGCCCAGCAGCTTTTCCGGCTCGCTCGACTCCCAGAAATCCTGTTCGAACGCATCGCCCGCGCGGCGCAGGCGGCCCAGCTTCAGCCAGAACGATACGATGATGGTCCACACCCACACGCTGGCCAGCACCAGCCCGGTGATGACCACCTGCACCACGATATCGGCATCCAGGAACAGCTTTACCGGATCAAGCCGCGTGGGCGCCTCGGCAACGGCGGCGGCGGCAAGGGTCAGCAGGGTCATTCGGAATCCTTCAGGAGCAGCACGGACTGGAAGGCCTGGCGCCAGGCCGCTGGCTGGCGGCGCGGGCGGCCGTCAGGGGTAATGAAGCCGACGCGCAGGGTTGCTGCGGCCAGCAGGGTGCCATCGCGGTAAGCGGTCTGCGCCAGCCGCACGCTGGCCGCACCGATTTCCGTCGCGTGGCTTTCAATCTGCACCGCGTCATCCAGCTTTGCGGGCGCGGCGAAACGGATGGCCATGTCGGCCACGGTAAAGAACCCTTCCCCCGCATCGGCCGCCGCGCGCTGGTCCACCCCCAGCAGGCGCAGCATGTCCGACCGGGCGCGTTCGAACCATTTCAGGTAGTTGGCATGATAGACGATGCCCGACAGGTCCGTGTCTTCGTAATAGACGCGCACGGCAAACCAGTGCCGGTGGCCGGAAAAGCTGCCGGCGTGGGGTTGGGGAAGATCGGTCATCGTTGGCCGCAACCTTAACCAAAGGCCGAGTCGCGGGGCAAGGCCCGTGAACGACGAAACGTCAGCGTGGTGCGATCATCCGCCCAAGTGATGCCCCGCCGAACAGGTGGACGTGCAGGTGCGGAACTTCCTGGCCGCCATCGGCGCCGACATTGGCCAACAGGCGATAACCAGGTTCCACCAGCCCCAGCGACCGGGCGACATGGCCCACGGCGCGCACGAACCCGGCAATTTCCTCCGCCCCGGCGCGGGTGGAAAAATCGTCCCAGCTGACATATTCGCCGCGCGGGATCACCAGCACGTGGACCGGCGCCTGCGGGGCGATGTCATGGAAGGCCAGCGCCCAGTCATCTTCAAACACCTTGTTGCAGGGGATTTCCCCGCGCAGGATTTTTGCGAAGATGTTCGACGGATCGTAGGGCTGCGTCGCGTCAATCGCCATCACTTGCCCCCGATCACGGTTTCGCGGCTCGCTTTCTCGTCCAGCCCGGAAACGCCATCGCGGCGGTCCAGTTCAGCCAGCACGTCGGCCAGCGCCACATCTTTCGCGCCCAGCAGCACCAGCAGGTGGAACAGCACGTCCGCCGCTTCGCCCACCAGTTCCTCGCGGGTGCCGGTCAGGGCGGCGATCACGGTTTCCACCGCTTCTTCACCCAGCTTCCGGGCCATCACCGGCAGCCCGCGCGCGTGCAGTTGCGCGACATAGGAACTGTCGGGCGAAGCCGTGCGGCGGGTGGCAATGGTTGCTTCGAGACGGGCCAGGGTTTCCATGCCCTGCGGAATGGGCAAGGCGGGCGCGCCCGTCAAGGCGCTGATCGTCAGTCCTCGTCCCGCTTGCCACCCATCGATGCGCGGCGGCCGATGATGACCCCCAGCACACCGAGCGCGAACAGCGTCAGTTGCGAACCTTCGGGCACCTGCGCGCCTTGCTGGGCCAAGGCCGGGACGGCTGTGACCAGACAGGCCAGGATGAGGAAGATTCGGGTAACCATGCCCGTCCGATGAACGTCCGGGGCAGATGCTGGCAATCGGGCAGGTGCGACTGTCCCGTTCAGGGACTGCTGCGGGAAATTGCGTAACTGTGGCGGGTGAGTTGAACCGAGCGCCGCTTACCCCCGCGCGGGCAGCCCGGCGGCGCGCAGGGCCGCGTGGGCCTCGGCAATTGAATAGGTGCCGAAATGGAAGATGCTGGCGGCCAGCACTGCGCTGGCATGGCCTTCCGTCACCCCTTCAACCAGGTGGTCCAGCGTCCCGACTCCGCCGCTGGCCACCACCGGTACCGATACCGCATCGGCAATCGCGCGGGTCAGTTTCAGGTCGTACCCGCGCTTGGTCCCGTCGCCATCCATGCTGGTGACCAGCAGTTCACCCGCGCCCAGCCGGGCCAGGTTGATCGCGTGTTCAATCGCGTCGATCCCGGTCGCCTTGCGGCCGCCGTGGGTGAAGATTTCCCAGTGGTCATGCACCCACCGCGCATCGACCGAAGCGACAATGCACTGGCTGCCCATCTTTTCAGCAATGTCGGTGACGACTTCAGGCCGGGTGACGGCGGCGGAATTGACCGCCACCTTGTCCGCGCCTGCCAGCAGCAGTGCCCGCGCATCCTCAACCGAACGCACCCCGCCCCCCACGGTCAGCGGCATGAAGCAAACTTCCGCCGTGCGCCGGACAATGTCGAGCAACGTACCGCGCCCTTCATGGGTGGCGGAAATGTCGAGGAAACACAGCTCGTCCGCGCCCGCCGCGTCATAGGCCTGCGCCTGTTCCACCGGATCGCCCGCATCGCGCAGGTCGACAAAGTTCACGCCCTTGACCACGCGGCCATCGGCAACATCGAGACAGGGAATGACGCGGATACGGACGGTCATTGGGCGGGACCACCTGCGCCGACACCCTTCGACAGGCTCAGGGTGAGCGGAGTTGGTGTATTGCTCAAAACCCGCTCAGTCTGAGATTGGAAGAGTGAGCGCGTACCTGATGCATGGCTCAAAACCCGCTCAGGCTGAGCTTGTCGAAGCCCCGGCCGCATCATGCCCGCGCCGCCATCTCGATCGCCGCGGCCAGGTCCAATCGCCCTTCGAACAGGGCGCGGCCGGTGATGACGCCTTCGATGCCGTCGACTGCGTGGATGGCCAGCATCCGGATATCGTCCAGCCCCTTCACACCGCCGCTGGCGATCACCGGGATGTCCACCCGGCGGGCCAGGTCCACGGTTGCTTCGATGTTGACGCCTTTCAGCATCCCGTCGCGGCCGATGTCCGTGAACAGAAGGCTGGCAACGCCCGCATCTTCGAACCGGCGGGCGAGATCGACCACCGGCACGTCCGACACATCGGCCCAGCCCTGCGTCGCCACCATGCCATCGCGCGCGTCCACTGCCACCACGATCCCTTCAGGGAATTCGCGGGCCATGTCCTTCACGAACTGCGGGTCCTTCAGCGCGGCCGTTCCCATCACCACGCGGGCAACGCCAAGGTCGAACCAGCCTTCGACCGCTTCCACGGTGCGGATGCCGCCGCCCAGTTGGACGTAGCCGGGGAAGTTTTCGAGGATGTCCATCACCGCTTCACGGTTTTCCGCGCGGCCGGCAAAGCTGCCGTCCAGGTCCACCACGTGCAGGTGCTGCGCGCCGGCCTGGGCAAAGATTGCCGCCTGCAGCGCGGGATCGTCCCCGTAAACGGTCGCCCGGTCCATATCCCCTTCGGCAAGGCGGACAACCTGACCGCCCTTGAGGTCGATTGCGGGAAAAACGATCATGGGTTCCACTCCAGGAAACGGGCCAGCAGGTCCAGCCCATAGCGCTGGCTCTTTTCCGGGTGGAATTGCACACCCAGGATATTGTCACGCGCTACTGCCGCCACCAGCCCGCCGCCGTGATCGGTCATCGCCGCCACATCGCGCCCGCTGTCAGGCTGGAAGTGATAGGAATGGAGGAAATAGGCCTCCCCCGGCTCGATCAGTTCCGCACCGTCCAAGCCCGGGGCATGATGCCGGGTCGGCTCGACATCGTTCCAGCCCATGTGCGGCACCTTGATCGCCGGGTCGGTCCGTTCGATCAGCTTCACCTCACCGGGAATCCAGCCAAGTCCGGCCGTTTTGCCATGTTCCAGCCCGCGGGTAGCCAGCAATTGCATGCCCACGCAGACGCCCAGGAACGGCACGCCATCGCCCAGCACCCGCTGTTCCAGAGCCTCCACCATGCCGGGGATCGCCAGCAGCCCGTCCATGCAGGCGCGGAATGATCCGACGCCCGGCAGCACGATCCGCCGCGCCCCCAGCACGATTGCGGGATCGGCGGTAACCGCGATCCGCTCCGCCCCGGCAGCCTTCAGCGCATTATGAACCGATTGCAGATTGCCCGCGCCGTAATCAACCAGCGCAATAGCCTCAGCCACGATTGTTCTCCGCCCGCCCATCCGGGCGCGCGAAATCCTCCGCTTCGCTGCGGGCGGCCGTTCGGCCTTGCGGCTGCTGCGCAGCCGAGGTGCGCACCTTACCCACCGAGCTGGCCCTTGGTGCTGGGCACGGCGCCATTCTTGCGCAGGTCCAGTTCCACCGCCTGGCGCATGGCGCGGGCAAAGCCCTTGAAGATCGCTTCGCACACGTGGTGGTTGTTGGAACCGTACAGCTGCTGGATATGCAGCGTGATCCCGGCAGCCTGGGACACCGAATGGAACCAGTGTTCGATCAGTTCGGTATCCAGTTCGCCCAGCTTTTCCTGGGTGAAGCGCGCTTTCCACACCAGGAACGGGCGGCCGGATATGTCCAGCGTCACCCTTGCCAGCGTTTCGTCCATCGGGCTGTAGGCGGCGCCGTAACGGCCGATGCCGGCCTTGTCGCCGAGGGCCTGGGCAATCGCCTGGCCCAGCCCGATGCCGCTGTCTTCCGTGGTGTGGTGCTGGTCCACGTGCAGGTCACCCGCCACCTTCAGCGTGACGTCGATCAGCGAATGACGGCTGAACTGTTCGATCATGTGATCGAGAAAGCCGATCCCTGTCGAAATGTCATAGGATCCGGTCCCGTCGAGATTGATCTCGACCAGGATGTCCGTTTCCGCGGTTTTGCGAGCTATCCGGCCTGTGCGCATGGGGGCGCGCTACACGCATGGGGGCCATTTGCGCAAGAGCCGCGCTGGCACTCAAGGCGGCAGGAAACGCCATTGCCGCTTGACCCGGGCCGCGCCCGTCGCCACCTAGCGGGCCATGAGCGACAATGCGCCTGACAGCCTGATCCCCTATGACGAAATCGTGCAGGAGGCCCTGCGCGCAGTGGTCGGCCGGGTATTGGGCGCGGTGGAAAAGAGCGGCGGGCAGCTGCCCGGCAATCACCATTTCTACATCACCTTCAAGACCGGGGCCGCCGGGGTCAACATCCCGCAGCACCTGCGCGAACGGTTCCCGGACGAGATGACCGTGGTCCTGCAGAACAAGTTCTGGGACCTGTTCGTGGATGAAGAAGGCTTTTCCGTTGGCCTGACCTTCAACCAGATCCCGGCCAAGCTGGTGATCCCGTTTGCCGCAATCACTGCTTTCGTCGATCCGGCGGTGGATTTCGGGCTGCAGTTCCAGGCCGCCGCGGATGACCAGCCGGAACCGCATGACCAGGCTGAAAACGATATGCCGGAACAGGCTGGCAAGCCCGCCGTTGCCACTGCAGAAGACGGGTCCAACGTGGTCACGGTGGATTTCGGCCGCAAGAAATAACGCAAGGCAAAGGGACAGATCGGCATGGGTCGCAGAACCGGGAAGACGGCACCACGGCCCCTCGCCAAGCTGGACACGAAAACCGAGGTTGCCGGGCCCAGCCCCAACCCCGCCACCAACCTGCTGATCGCCAACATCGCGATGCAGGGCCTTGCCATCCTGGCCCGCCGGTCTGCCGAACGCGGGATGCTGCGCAAGCGGTTCGGGCCGGATGCGGCACACGACATCATCAAGGGACGCGGTCTGGTGACCAGCATGGCCACCACCGCCGCCGCCCGCGCCGCCACCCGTTCGGTCCCCGGTTTCCTGCTCGTTTCCGGTGGCTTGCTGGCCAAGGCGGTGTACGACCGGGCGCGCAAGCGCCGCACCGCGCGGCGCGCAGGCGATGCCCAGCTGCTGGAACAGGCCGCCAAGGCCCCTGAATAAGGGCACTCCGGAGCGTATAAGCGCGACAGGCCCCTTGATTTCCAACCGCCATTTGCCGCAACAGCGGGCATGGCGGATTCCCATGTCCTGGCCCGGCGCGGCCTGATGTTCATCCTGTCCTCGCCATCGGGCGCGGGCAAGACCACGATCGCCCGCCGCCTGCTGCGCGAAGAATCGACCGAATTGAAGATGTCGGTGTCCGTCACCACCCGGCCGATGCGCCCGGGCGAAGTGGAAGGGCAGGATTATTATTTCGTCGATCGCCGCACCTTCGACCAGATGGTGGAGGACGATGAGTTCCTCGAATATGCGGAAGTGTTCGGCAACTGTTACGGCACCCCCCGGGCCCAGGTGCGCGAACGGTTGAAGCGGGGCGAGGATTTCCTGTTCGACATCGATTGGCAGGGCACCCAGCAATTGTACCAGCGCGCCCAGGGCGACGTGGTGCGGGTGTTCCTGTTGCCGCCCAGCATCGAAGCCCTGGAACAACGCCTGCGCGGGCGCGGGACCGACAGTGACGAAGTGATCCGCAGCCGGATGGACCGCGCCCGGGCCGAAATCAGCCACTGGGACGCTTATGACTATGTCGTGATCAACGACGATATCGAACAGTGCTATCTGAAAGTCCGGCAGATCCTGGAAGCGGAACGGATGCGCCGCTTGCGCCAGACCGGGCTGATCGACTTTGTGCGCCAGCTGACCCGCTGACCTGCATCCGCTTGCCCCCCGCTGCCGTGCGGGCTAGCGGACGCCAAACGCCAATACCAAACGCCAGTACAAGATTAGGGGAAAGCCATGTCCGCCGAGCTGCAAAGCGCCATCGAAGCCGCCTGGGAAAAGCGCACCGAAGTGACCGCCGCCGACAGCGCCGTGGTTGCCGCCGTCGATGCCGCGCTGAACCTGCTCGACAGTGGCCAGGCCCGCGTGGCGGAACCCGACGGCCAGGGTGGCTGGAAGGTCAACCAATGGCTGAAACAGGCCGTGCTGCTCAGCTTCCGGCTGCAGGATAACGTGGTGGTCGACAACGGCTCTGCCGGTTCGCCCGCGTTCGACAAGGTGCCCAGCAAGTTTGCCGGGTGGGACGATGCCCGGTTCCGCGATGGCGGTTTTCGCGTGGTGCCCGGCGCAGTGGCCCGCCGCGGCAGCTTCATAGGCAAGAACGTCGTGCTGATGCCCAGCTTCGTCAACATCGGCGCCTATGTTGGTGAAGGCAGCATGGTCGATACCTGGGCCACGGTCGGCAGCTGCGCCCAGATTGGCAAGAACGTCCACCTTTCGGGCGGCGTTGGCATTGGCGGCGTGCTGGAACCGTTGCAGGCAGGCCCGGTGGTGATCGAAGACGGAGCCTTCATCGGCGCCCGCAGCGAAGTGGTGGAAGGCGTCCGCATTGGCGAAGGCGCGGTGCTGTCGATGGGCGTGTTCATCGGTGCATCCACCAAGATCGTCGATCGCGCCACTGGCGAAGTCCACATCGGCAGCGTGCCGCCTTATGCGGTGGTCGTCCCCGGTTCCATGCCGGGCAAGCCGCTGCCCGATGGCACGCCCGGGCCGTCGCTGTACTGCGCGGTAATCGTCAAGACGGTGGACGCGCAGACCCGCGCCAAGACCGGCATCAACGACCTGTTGCGCGATTGAGCGGATGATCGCCACGCTCCTCATCGAATTTGCCGTTTCGTCGGTGATGGTGGTGCTGTGCGTGGCGATCCACGGTCTCGGCCTGTTCAGCCTCAGCCGGGCGATGCGCACC
>JBARAF010000032.1:0-14361 GCA_049791695.1 Croceibacterium sp. | reverse complement strand
CGCTGCTGCGGATCGAGGATACCGATCGCAAGCGGTCTACCCAGGATGCGATCGACGCGATTCTTGACGGGCTTGACTGGCTGGGCCTCGATTATGACCAGGCCCCGGTGTTCCAGTCCGCCCGCGCGGCCCGCCATGCCGAAGTGGCGCAACTGCTGCTGGCCAACGGCCACGCCTACAAATGCTTCGCCACCCCGGAAGAACTGGAAGCGATGCGCGAAGAACAGCGCGCCGCCAAGAAGCCGCTGCGTTATGACGGCCGCTGGCGTGACCGCGATCCGGCCGAAGCACCCGCCGGTGCGCCTTACGTCATCCGCCTGAAGACCGCCGATCAGGGCGAAACGGTGATCGAAGACCTGGTTCAGGGCCGCGTGGTGGTCAAGAATGCCGAGATCGACGATTACATCCTGCTGCGCGGCGATGGCACGCCGACTTATATGCTGGCCGTGGTGGTGGACGATCACGACATGGGCGTGACCCATGTGATCCGCGGCGATGATCACCTGAACAACGCTTTTCGCCAGTTGCCGATTATCCGGGCGATGGATGCGATCGAGGGCGGCTGGCCCGATCCGGTGTATGCCCATATCCCGTTGATCCACGGCAACGACGGGGCAAAGCTGTCCAAGCGCCACGGCGCGATGGGCGTCGATGCCTATCGCGATGCACTGGGCATCCTGCCTGAGGCGTTGTTCAATTACCTGCTGCGCCTTGGCTGGTCACATGGTGACCAGGAAGTGTTCACCCGCGCAGAAGCGATTGCCGCGTTTGACGTGTCCGCGATTGGCAAGGGCCCGTCGCGCTTCGACATGAAGAAGCTGCTGAACATGAACGGCGATTACATTCGCCAGGCCGACGATGCCCGGCTGGCGGCGCTGGTCGCCCCGCGTATCGGCCCAGATGCGGATGTGACGCTGCTGCATCAGGCAATGCCGGTGCTGAAAACCCGCGCGCGCGATCTGGACGAACTCGCCCTTGGCGCGGCCTTCCTGTTCCGCCAGCGGCCCCTGCCGATCAGCGAAAAGGCGGCAGCCCTGCTGGATGGGGATGCGCGCACCATGCTGGCACAAATTTCCTCGCGTTTGCAGCATGAACAGGACTGGACAACCGCCGCACTGGAAGCCAATCTGAAGCAGTTCGCCGAGGAGATGGGGGTCGGTCTTGGCAAGTTGGCACAACCGCTGCGCGCGGCACTGACGGGGGAAACTACCTCGCCAGGGATTTATGACGTTCTGGCCCTGCTCGGTCGGGAAGAAAGCCTGGCGCGGATTGACGCGCAGGCCCTTCCCGTGGCCGGGTAATACCGGGTTCGCCCCACAAGAATATTGTCCAAGGAGACGCTACGTGACCGACAAGCAAGCCAAGCTGGGCATCGGCGGTGAAAACCTCGACTTCCCGATCCTGGAAGGGACTGTCGGGCCGGACGTGATCGATATCCGCAAGCTGTATGGCCAGACGGGGATGTTCACTTATGATCCCGGCTTTACCTCGACCGCCAGCTGCGAAAGCGCGCTGACCTATATCGACGGTGAAGAAGGCGTGCTGCTGCACCGCGGCTATCCGATCGGGCAGTTGGCTGAACACTCCAGCTTCATGGAAGTGTCCTACCTGCTGCTGAACGGCGAACTGCCGAACCAGAACGAGCTGGAAACCTTCAGCCGCACCATCAGCCGCCACACCATGCTGCACGAACAGCTGGCAACCTTCTATCGCGGGTTCCGCCGCGATGCGCACCCGATGGCAATCATGTGCGGCGTGGTCGGGGCACTGTCGGCGTTCTACCATGACAGCACCGACATTTCCGATCCGGCCCAGCGCCGCATTGCCAGCCACCGCCTGATCGCCAAGATGCCGACCATTGCGGCCATGGCGTACAAGTATTCGGTCGGCCAGCCGTTCATCTATCCGGACAATTCGCTGTCCTACACCGGCAACTTCATGCGCATGACGTTCGGCGTGCCGGCGGAACAGTATGAATTGCACCCGGCCGTTGAACAGGCGATGGACCGGATCTTTATCCTTCATGCCGATCACGAACAGAACGCTTCCACCAGCACCGTGCGCCTGGCGGGTTCTTCCGGTGCCAACCCGTTTGCCTGCATCGCGGCCGGCATTGCCTGCCTGTGGGGCCCGGCCCATGGCGGCGCCAACGAAGCGGCGCTGAACATGCTGAAGGAAATCGGCACGCCCGACAAAATCCCGCACTATATCGAGCGGGCGAAGGACAAGAACGATCCGTTCCGCCTGATGGGTTTCGGCCACCGGGTGTACAAGAATTACGATCCACGGGCCACGGTGATGCAGAAAACCGTGCGCGAAGTGTTCGACGCGCTGAAGGTCAACGATCCGCTGTTCGAAACCGCGCTGCGGCTGGAAGAACTGGCGCTTCACGATGAATATTTCATCGAAAAGAAGCTGTTCCCCAACGTGGACTTCTATTCCGGCATCATCCTGTCGGCGATCGGCTTCCCGACCACCATGTTCACCGTGCTGTTCGCCCTGGCCCGCACCGTCGGCTGGGTGGCGCAGTGGAACGAGATGATCAGCGATCCCGGCCAGAAGATCGGCCGACCGCGCCAGCTCTACACCGGCCCCGCATCGCGCGATTACGTGCCGGTGGCTCAGCGCTGATTGACACGAAGGCCGCGGGCAAATGCCTGCGGCCAGGTTGCAATCAGTTCAGGCCTCCGGATTTCCGGGCAGGTCCAATGTGAAGCGCGCCCCTTGCCCGGGCGCGCTTTCCACTGTCAGGTCCCCACCCATCGCCCGTGCCAGGCGGCGTGAAATGTACAGGCCGAGGCCCGAGCCGCCGTCGCCACTGCGGCCCAGCCGCTCAAACTTTTCGAACACCCGCGCCTGCTGCTGCTCGGTCATCCCTTCGCCCTGATCGGCCACGATGATCCGCGCACGCTCCCCTTCGGTTTCGACGCGAAGCCAGATTTGGGATTCACCGGGAGAATAGCGGATGGCATTGCCCAGCAGATTGAGCAGCACCTGCAACACCCGGCGGAATTCGGCGATGGCCGGCGCGCTTTCGCCCGGCTTGGGCGCATCGATGGCAAGGCCTTTTTCCTGCGCGCGGACACCCAGAATACCAGCGGCGCGGCGGGCCAGATCGGCCAGGTCAACATGGTCGGGCGCTGTGGAAAACTGCTCGTCCTCGACAACTTCCAGATCGGCAAGGTCGTCGATCAGGGCCAGCAGATGCTCGCCAGCCGTGGCGATGTCGGCGGCGTAAGCGCTGTATTCCTCTGCCAACGGCCCGGCCAACTGCGTGCGGATCGTTTCCGCGTTGGCGATGATCCGGGCAATCGGCTGGCGCAGCACCGGGGCGATCTCGCGCCCGATTGCCGTGCTGAAAGTGGACTTTCGCTCTGGCGACTGGTCAGCCAGCACTTCGGGTTCGGGCGGGGCCTGATCGGATGCCAGATGCAATTCGAACCAGGCGCTGCCCGGTTCGGGGCGGCCATGCGGGATCAGGCTGGCGGTCCAGCGGCGCGGTGATCCTTCCAGCCGCACCTCGGCCCCGTCCAGCAGGCGCCAGTCGAGCGGTTGCTCATGAGCGTTGCCGGGCAGTTCAACGAAGTCAGTCCACGGCTGGCCAATGCCCCCGCGCATCCGTTCCGCCAGTTGGGCCAGTTCCCCCGCTGCATCGCCCACCGCGATGATATGTTGCCGCGCATCCAATTGCAGCGACAGTTCCGCGGTCTGGCGGACGATCGATTGACGGCGATCCTCATGGGTGGCGGAATCTTCCGTTGCCAAGGGCGTGGATTGCCAGTTGGACAGGTCAATCACGCAACCGCCCGTTTCCGGATCGGGCCGCGCTTCAGCCCACATGGTTACGCTGTCAGCCCCGTCATGCGCCTGCACCGGCCCGGCCAGGCTGAGGCCATAATGCCGCGCCTTGCGCACCAGTTCGAACAACGCCGGATTGGCGATGATCCCGGGCAATTCACCGCCACTGCGCAATTGCAGGCCAGCCAGCGGCTCTCCTGCTTCCACCAGCCAGTCACGCGCGTCGCTGCGCGCACGGCAAGTTGATGGGGCAGTCATCGTGGTCACGGGATCAGCCGGCAAAAGCCCGGCTCGAGCCGGCCAGCAAGGCCGCTGCACGGTCTGCCGTCAGGGCTTCGAAGCCTTCAGGCAAGGCGATATCGGGATGGAGATAGAGGAACTGCGCTTCCACTTCCGGTTGCGTCAGCCCGGCGGCGCACAGCGCCAGCGCGAGCCGGGCAAACTGCCGATCACCCAATGAAAGGATGGTCAGGTCGCGATCCTGCCGCGATGCCATGGCCAGGGCAGTGGTGAAAATCGCCACCCCGGAATGATCGATTGCCAGCGCCTTCATCGCCCGGCTGCCAAGCGAGGCAACAAGGCGTCCGGTCAGGCCCAGCCGCCCTTCCCCTTCGACGTAGTTTGCCCGCAACGCATTGGCCGCTTTCGCCGCAGCTTCGGCGTGGTCGCCTGCATGGTCCGCCAGCGCCAGCAGGGCGCGATGGAACAGGTCGCCGGGCAATTCTGCCAGCGGCAATTCCATCCTCCGGAAACGCTGCATGAACCGCGCCTGGGAAGCGATGACCATCATGGCCAGACCAGCCGTGCCGGGATCGGAGGAGGCGGTCTGTTCCTGCAACAGCGATGACAGCACCCCGTCCACCCCGCTGCGGCGCTGCAACCGTTCGGTCAGCTGTGCCTCCAGCGTCAGGGCATGGGCGTGGGCAAGAAAATCGGTATCGGCAAACAGCGCGCCCGCCAACTCATCGCGCTGTTCTTCCAGCAATTGCGTCCGGTCCCGCAGGCCAGCCGCCTCTGCCGTGGCGAACAGCAGCTGGAAGGCGATATCGTGCATCATCCCGCGCACGCGGGCGACCACCTCATCATTGAACATCGAATGATCGTCATGCGCCAGCAAGTGATGCAGGATCGGGCGCGCGGTGGCGATCACCGCATCCCCCTGCGCCAGCTCGTTACGCAGCACGTCTTCGACCGTTTCGGCGGGGTTTTCAGCCATCTGGACCTCGTTCATCCTCAGTCCTATGCCAGCTTAGGGTTAAATACGCGTTATCCGCGAATGGCCAATCCGCAATGCGAGCAGGGCCAGCGCCAGCAGCATCAATGCACCTTCCGCCCGCCCGGCCAGCGCGCCGCAGGCCAGTATCAGCGCCACGGCCAGCCGATCTTCCAGCCAGCGCATGGATTGCGGCAAGGATCCAGGCAAGTGCAGCGCCAGTAACAGCACCGCGGCCGGGAATAACCGGTGCGACAGGTTGCCAGTCACGCCCAGCGTCGCACAGATCAGCAAGGCCGCATCGCCCAGCCAGGCCAGCAAGCGCGGCAAGCCTTCGTCCAGCACAGCGTATGGCGCGGCCCGCAAATGCGCTGCGCCTGCGGTAAACGCAGTGGCAGTTGCTCCGACCGCCAGCAGCAGGAACGACAAGCTGGCATACCCCGCCGCTGCCGTGCCGAATGCCAGCGCCAGCAGCCCCATCGTCGCCGCTCCGGCCCAGGCCAGTGCTCGCGGACGGCGCAATACCGGCAAGGCCAACGGACGCAGGAAGGCCCCGGCAAAGGCCACGGACGGCCGGGCGGGTGGCACTTGCGGCAGGTTACGCTTTAGCCAGGCACCTTCAATCGCCCCATCCACGCCCGTCAGCAGGGCCCAGGTACCTTCCACCAGCAGCGTTGCATCCAGCCGCCGTTCCGGCACCCGCGCCTGCAGGGCAAGCCGCATCAAGGCTTCGGGGATGGCAATGTCACCCGGCAGGTCAGCCAGCCGTTCGACCAGGTTGCCCGGCGTGCGCGCCACACCGGCCCAGGCCCGATCCCGGTCAATCCGTTCGAACCCCTGCGCCACGGCCGCATCGGGCAGGGTCAGTACACCGCGACCGATTTCCAGCGCCGCGAGGGCCTGTTCCGCTTCGGGCAGCAGGCCCGGTGCCAGCACCAACAGGTCATCTGCCGTGCCAACCGTACCGAGCAGCGCATGTGGGCCCGAAGCGACCTGGAACTTCGCCCCTGCAGCCTCTGCCGCCAAGCGCAATTCGACCGCTTCCTGCGTGGCTGCATGGCCCAGCCCGATCACCCGTTGCGCTCCGGCTGCCAAGGCAAAATCGAGTTGCCGCAAGGCCAGCGGGCGCCCGGCCACCCACGACGGGGCATCGCTGCCCGCTGCACGCGGCTGTCCGTCGATGGCGATCAGGGCGACACGCACCGCTGGCAGGCTCCGTTGGGATTGGTGAGGCGAAGTGCCTAGGCCCCTTCCCGCCGCCTGCCAAGCGGATCAATTGGTTGAAAAGTCCGCGCTGTATCGGGCCAGTTTGCGCAGCACCCGGGGATCGCCCGGCGCGCTGACCAATGCCTCGTCAGCCAGGCGGGACAGTTCGGCGACGTGGAAGCTGGCCGCAAGGCCCTTCAGCCGTGCTGCCGCAGTATGCCAGTTGCCATCGCACCGGGCGCGGCCCAGCAGATCAACCTGCATTGCGAGGCTGTCGGCAAAGGCGCGGCGCAATTCTGCCAGCAGCACCACATCGTCGCCTGCCGCAGCCGCAATTGTCGCTTCCAGTTCGCCTGCTGCAAATGCCATCGCCACAGGATAGTGCATGACCAGTTAACCCGGGGTTTCCACCCCGCGCCAGTGTGGTACTTTGCGCTTTATGGTCAACCGCAAGAACCTCGTCGCCGTAGGATCGGACGCGTCCGAAACGACGGCTGCCGCCCCAGTCGAAGCCAGCTACTCCACCCCGGTGGAAGACCAGCCGGTGGATGAGGAGTGGTACGAGGAGGAGCCTGCGGCGCGTCGATTTGGCTGGATTCTCCCCACGCTGGCAGTTCTGGCCGTGGTCGGCTGGACCCTGTTCTTCGGCTGGGTCCACCAGCGCACCCTGCTGGCCGGGGCGAGCCCGCGGCAATGGTCGGAATGGATTGCCGACTGGTCGATGCCGGTCATGCTGGTGGTTGGCCTGTGGTTGCTACTGATGCGCAACAGCCGCCGCGAAGCGAGCCGGTTTGCTGATGCCGCCCAGGCCCTGTCGCGGGAATCCAGCCTGCTGGAAACCCGCCTGGTCACGGTCAACCGCGAGTTGAGCCTGGCGCGGGACTTCATCGCCGCCCAAGCGCGCGATCTCGATTCTCTCGGCCGTGTGGCAAGCGAACGGTTGAGCCAGCATGCGGCCGCCCTGCAGGGCCTGATCCACGACAATGGCGAACAGGTCGAAACCATCGGCCGCGTCAGCACCACTGCGCGTGAAAACATGGACCGCCTGCGCGATGACCTGCCGGTGATTTCCAATGCCGCGCGCGACATGACCAGCCAGCTGGGCCAGATCGGCAATATTGCCCAGGGCCAGCTTGGCGAACTTGTGGCCGGCTTCAACCGGCTGAACGAATTCGGCGAAGCAAGCAGTCGCCAGGTTTCCGTACTGCGGACCCGGGTGGACGAATCGATTGCCACTTTCGAACAGCAACTGCGGCATATGGAAGAATTTTCCGCCCGCAGGTTCGATGACCTGGCCGAGCGTAGTGCCGCCTTCCGCGCCGATCTGGATGGCCGCGAAGTGGAAGCCTTTGCCGCGGTCCGCCGCCGCGCCGAAGCGCTGGATGAAGAACTGGCCCTGCGCCAGGCTGAATTGCAGCAGCAGGAAGAACAGGCCCTGGCCGCGCTGCAACAGCGGCTGACGCAGTTACGCGACGAAGGCACGACGCTGGCCAGTGGCTTGCGCGATGGTGAAGCCGATGCCGCTGCCCGCTGGTCCGAAGCGATTGCCGGCCTGCAGGCGCGGATGATCGAGGCAATCCGCCAGATTGCCGACATCGACAACCGCGCCCTGGAAAATGCCCGCCAGCGCCTGACCGGCCTCAGCACCGAAGCCCAGCGAGTCGATGCCGCGATGACTGAACGGCTGGAGCTGTTCGAAAGCACCCTGCAACAACGCAGTGACGCCGCCAGTGCCCGCGAAACCGCTGCCTTGGCCGAACTGGAGGCGCGGCTGGCCCGGATCGACACCGAAGTGGTCGAGCGGCAGCAGGAACATCTGTCCCACGTGTCCGGGCTGGCCGAACGCGGTGATGCCCTGGCAGCGCGCCTGCGCGAACTGTCGGGCGAAATGGACCGCATCGTGGCCCAGGGTCGTGAAGCGGGTAGTGGGATGGAACAGAGCGTCGGCCTGCTGACCGGAAAGCTGGGCGAAACCCGCGAAGTGATCGAAGAAAGCCGCCACAATGTCATCCAGCTGACCGATGACAGCGTGCGCCTGCTGGAACTGATCCGTTCCAGCGCCGATCACGGCTCGAAGGACTTGCCGCGAGCACTGTCCGAAGCGGAAAACCGCCTTGCCGCATTCCGCACCGATGCCGAAGCCTTGTGCCAGCTGGTCGATCTGGCCAGCGAAAGCGGCGCCCGGCTGGCCCAGCAGGTACAGAAGGCCCGCGGCGAAGGGGCCGGCGCGGCGAGCGAAATGGAACTGCTGGAACAGCGGATGGCAGACCTCGCCACCCGCTCAGCAGAACTGGCTGCCCAAAGCCGGGCTGACATGGCCGAAGCCATTGCGACCTTGGAAAGTGCCGCCACCGAAACCCTCTCCCGCCTGCGCGACGATCAGGCGGGCGAAGTGCGCGCGCTGGCGGAAAAGATCGGCGCCGACAGCAGCGAAGCGATTGTCGCATCGTTGCAGGCCCATACCTCCGAAGCGATCGAGGACCTGCGTCAGGCAGCCGAAGCCGCCGGTTCCGGCAGCCGTGAAATGGCGGCGCAGCTGCGCGATCAACTGGGCAAGGTCAATGAACTGGCCGGCAACCTGGAACGCCGCGTGGCCCATGCGCGGGCCAAGGCGCAGGAACAGGTCGATAATGATTTCAGCCGCCGGATGGCGCTGATCACCGAAAGCCTGAATTCCAGCGCCATCGACCTGACCAAGGCGTTCGATAACGATGTAGCGGATACGGCGTGGGCCAGTTACCTGCGCGGTGACCGGGGCATCTTCACCCGCCGCGCCGTGCGGCTGCTGGATAACCAGGATGCCCGCCGCGTCAGCGACATCTATGATGAAGATCAGGCATTCCGCGAAACCGTGAACCGTTACATCCACGATTTCGAAGCGATGCTGCGGTCCATCCTGTCCACCCGTGATGGCCAGGCGTTGGCGGTGACTTTGCTGAGTTCCGATGTGGGCAAGCTGTACGTGGTGCTGGCCCAGGCCATCGAACGGCTGCGGGATTAACCCCGTGTGCCGTTGTCGGCCGGGGGTTCGGGGAAGATGTCGATATCTTCCGGCAGCACCCAGCCGTTGACGTAATTGGCCACATAGAGCCCGCACAGCACCGCCGCCAGGACGGTGGCGCGCAATGCCACCCGGCCCGGGCGGAAATTGGCCGGGGCAGAATCTGCCTGCCCCGGCACTTTCTCGATCCCTGCCTCGTCATGGGTCTGCACCCCGAACGGCAATAGCAGGAACGCGCTCATCACCCAGAACAGGGCATAGATCGCGATGATCGAGGTCCAGTTCATTTCTTCGGCTCCAGCGGAAGGATCACGCGGGTCTGCGGCTTCTTGCCCGACCAGCGTTGCGCGGCGCGGCGTGCGGCCAGCCGGGCAGCTTCCGCAATGGCCGCACGATCCCGCCGGTCCGCACCTTTCAGGTTGCGCATGGCAGCGGCCACGTCCTTCTCGGCCTCGGCCACGAAAGCGGGATAGTCTTCATCCAGCGGCAGGCCCAGGCCTTCCACCTGCACCCCGCCGTGGTCGTCGACCACCACGATCACCACTCCGTCGCGCGCCAGGCGGCGGCGGGTGGAGATGGCATCGCCATTGGCCGGCACGATGATGTCCCCATCCAGCACCAGGCGGCCATTGCGCACTTCGGCGATCTTGCCGGGCTTGCCCGGGGCGATGCGCACCATGTCGCCATTCTTCTGGAACACCTGCTGCGGAATCCCGGCGGCCTTACCCACACGTACCTGTTCCTTCATGTGGCGGATCTCGCCGTGCACCGGGATCAGGATCTGCGGTCGCAGCCAGCCATAGAGCGCTTCCAGTTCCGGCCGGCCCGGATGGCCGGAAACGTGGATTTCCGCCTGTCGGTCGGTGATCATGCGGATACCGCGCAGCGATAGCTGGTTCTGGATCCGGCCAATCGCCAATTCGTTGCCGGGGATCTGGCGGCTGGAAAACAGCACGACGTCACCTTCGCTCAGACTGATCTGGTGGGCATCGTCCGCAATCCGCGCCAGTGCGGCACGCGGTTCGCCCTGCCCGCCGGTGGCCATGATCAGCACCTGGCCACGCGGCAGGGCCATTGCCGTGTCAAAATCAACCACGGGCGGGAAGTCGGCCAGATAGCCGTTGTCCTGCGCCACTTCGATGATCCGGTCGAGCGAGCGCCCGGCCACGCACAACTGGCGCCCGGTTTCCTTCGCGACGTAGCCCAGCGTTTGCAACCGCGCGACATTGGAAGCGAACGTGGTGACCACGACGCGCTTGCCGCTGTGCTTGCGCACTTCCTCCATCAGCCCGCGATAGACCCCGCCTTCGGAGCCGGAGGACTCCGGATTGAAGACGTTGGTGGAATCGCAGACCATGGCGAGAATGCCTTCGTCGCCGATTTCGGTCAGCTCTTCCTCGGTCGCGGGTTCACCGATCAGCGGTTCTTCATCCAGCTTCCAGTCGCCGGTGTGGAAGATCTTGCCGAACGGCGTTTCGATCAGCACTGCGTTGCCTTCGGCAATCGAGTGGGCAAGCGGGATATATTCGATCCCGAACGGTCCCAGCTGGAAACTGCCGTGATCGGGTTCGATCACGTTCAGCTTCACCTGGCCGGTCAGCCCGGCTTCCTGCAGCTTGCGCGCCACCAGGTCCGCCGTGAACGGCATCGCATAAAGCGGCACCCCAAGGTCAGCGGCGAAATAGGGAACCGCGCCGATGTGATCCTCGTGCGCATGGGTCAGCACGATGCCGACCAGGTCCTTGGTCCGCTCCTCAATGAAATCCAGGTCGGCAAACAGCAGTTCGGTGCCAGGGTATTCGTTGGCGCCAAAGCTCATGCCCAGGTCAACCATC
Source organism: Croceibacterium sp. (assembly GCA_049791695.1). Taxonomy (GTDB): domain Bacteria; phylum Pseudomonadota; class Alphaproteobacteria; order Sphingomonadales; family Sphingomonadaceae; genus Croceibacterium_C. The sequence goes on along the minus strand of JBARAF010000032.1, from coordinate 3,308 downwards.
AGCCACTTGCCACGGCAACCGTAGAGGTTGACGTTCATCCCGATTTCGCCCGAGCCCCCCAGGGCCAGGAACAGCAGTTCTTCTTCGGGGGTAAAATCCTTCTTCACGCGGGTGTTGCCCTTTCCGCCAGCAAAGCCAGCCCGTCGAGCGTCAAATCCGCATCGACGGCGTCAAATATGTCAGTGTGGCGATCAAACAGGATCGCCAGGCCGCCAGTCGCGATAACTCGCGCCGGTCGGCCAATCTCGGCGCGGATGCGGGCAATCAGCCCTTCCATCATCGCCACGTAACCCCAGAACACGCCAATCAGCATCTGGTCTTCCGTATTGCGTCCTATCACGGAATCATCCCGCGGGTTCTCAATCGCGATCCGCGGCAATTTGGCCGTGTTGTTGACCAGCGCATCAAGCGACAGATTGATCCCCGGAGCGATGATCCCGCCCTTGTAGGCGCCATTGTAATCGACCACGTCGAAGGTGGTTGCGGTGCCAAAATCGACCACGATCAGGTCGCCGTCATACCGCGCATGGGCGGCCAGCGCATTGATCGCCCGGTCCGCCCCCAGCGAGCGCGGTTCTTCCACGTCGATCGGGAAGTTCCACGCAGCAGCGCCCTCGCCCGCGATCAGCGGGACCAGGCCGAAATACTTCTCGCTCAACACTTCCAGGTTGTGTTGCGCGCGGGGGACCACCGTCGACACGATGACCTTGGCAATTGCAGACCGTTCAATGCCCTCGATCGACATCAATTGCAGCAACCAGACCGCATATTCATCGCCCGTCCGGCGCGGATCGGTGGCGATACGCCAGCGGGTGCGCAGGGTCAGACCGTCAAACAGGGCAAAGACCACATTGGTGTTGCCGACATCGATTGCGAGCAGCATGGCTCAGCCCTCTCCTTCCAGCGTCACATCGCCAGCGTGGATGACACGGACAGCCCCGTCAGCCAAGCTCAGCCGCAACGCACCATCTGGTGCAAGGCCCGCGAAAGTCCCGGAAATCCGGTCTCCGTCCCCATCATGCACGGCCAGGGGCGAGCCCAGCGGATGCGCCGCCGCCAGCCAGCGGGCAAACAACGGCTCCAGCCCGAACTGCCGCCAGCGGCCCAGTTCCACATCGAAACTGCGCGCCAGGTCGTGGGCAAAAGCATCCCGAGCCGGGGCCGGACCCTGTGCAGACAGGCTCTGCACCGTGCGATCAGGCAGTGCCGGAGCGGCGGCCAGGTTGACGCCCACGCCAATCACCGCATGGCTGCCTTCGCGTTCAATCAGCACGCCGCAGAACTTGGTGCCGTTCAGCAGCAGGTCGTTCGGCCATTTCAGCTGCAAGGCACGCGGATCGGCCAGCCGTGGCAGGACCGCTTCATAGACCGCCAGCGCCACCGCGAAAGACAGACTGGCAGGCGAAGGATTGTGCGGCGACAGGGCAACCACAGTCGAGCCCATGAAGTTGCCCGGCGCATCCAGCCAGCGCCGCCCCTGCCGCCCGCGCCCGGCACTTTGCCGGTCCGCGACCAGCCAATGCCCCTCCGCCACCTGTTCTCCCGCAGCGAGGCGGGCGAGCAGGTCGGCGTTGGTGGAGCCGGTTTCGGAGACGGTCTCTATTCGGGTGGGCAAATCAGGCGGCGAGCATCAGCGCGGCCGCAGCCTTGGCCGCCAGCGCGCCCAGCCAACCCGTCGCCAGATACATCAGCGGGGATACGACCAGCGTGGCCAGCCCCAGCAGCGCCCAGTGGGCCCAGTCGCTCTTGCCCTGCACCTTGTCGGCCGGGGCATCGAAGAACATCACCTTGACGATCTTGATGTAATAGAACGCGCCGATCACGCTGGCGGCAATTGCGATCAGCGCCAAGGCGACGAGGCCGGAAGCCATCGCGGCCTGGAACACCACCAGCTTGGCCCAGAAGCCGAGGAACGGCGGAATGCCGGCCAAGCTGAACATCAGTGCCATCAGGCACCAGGCAATGCCCGGACGAGTGGAGGACAGGCCCGCCAGATCGGAAATCTGGTCCAGCGGTTCGCCATCCGCGTCCTTCAGCATCAGTACCGCGACAAAGCTGCCAACGGTCATCGCGACATAGACGGTCAGGTACAGCAGCATCGAAGCCGCGCCCGCCGCCGTGCCAGTGGCCAGCCCGACGAGGATGAAGCCGACATTGTTGATCGAGGAATAGGCCAGCAACCGCTTGATGCTGGTCTGGCCGATGGCGCCAAGGGCACCAACCACGATCGAGGCAAGGGCGGCGAAGACCACGATCTGCTGCCAGGCCAGAGCCTGCGAACCGAACGCTTCCAGCGCCACCCGTGCGGTCAAGGCCACGGCGGCCACCTTGGGCGCGCTGGCGAAGAACATCGTCACCGGGGTGGGCGCGCCTTCGTACACGTCCGGCGTCCACATGTGGAACGGCACGGCGCTGATCTTGAAAGCTAGGCCGACCAGCACGAACACCAGCCCGAACAGGGCCCCCTTGCCAAGGCCGCCCGCAATCGCGGTGTTGATGCCTTCAAAGGTGACAGTGCCGGTGAAACCGTAAAGCAGGCTCGCCCCGAACAGCAGGATCCCGCTGGCAAGCGCGCCGAGCACGAAATACTTCAGGCCTGCTTCGGCCGACTTGGTGTCGTTGCGCAGGAACGAGGCCAGCACGTAAGCCGCCAGCGAGTTCATTTCGAGGCCGATATACAGCGTCAGCAGGTCGGCCGCCGAAACCATGATCGACATGCCGAGCACGGCGAACAGCACCAGCACCGGGAATTCCGCTCGCATCGAACCCGCGCGGTCGAAATACTTCGGCGCCACAACCAGCGCCGCGCCACTGGCGACGTAAATCAGCAGCTTGGCAAAACCGGAGAAGGCATCAGCCCTGAACTGCCCCGCGAAAGCCAGCGTGTCCGGCCCGGAAAGGCCGGCGCAGACAGTCGGCGCGACGAGGAAGAAGCAAGCGCCAAGCACGACGCAGGCGGCAACGCTCATCGCGCTGGAGGCCTTGTCCCCGCCCCAGGCGGCGACGAGCAGCAGCACCAGACCGCTGATCGACAAGACCAGTTCCGGCAGGATCAGGTGGAGGGAGGTTGCGTAATCCATCAGTGTTGCGCCCCCTCGTGCGCCGCGGCATTCTCTTCGGGCTTCACCTTGACCGCCGCCAGCCGTGCGTCACCTTCCGGTGCCGCGCGGGAAAGGCGCGCGTCGAGCGCCTGGATGTCCTTGCGCATCGGCGCCAGGAAGCTTTCGGGATAGACGCCCATCCACAGCACCGCCGCAGCGATCGGGCCCAGCATTAGCCATTCGCGCAGGCTCAGGTCAGGCATGGCG
>JBARAF010000031.1:0-10046 GCA_049791695.1 Croceibacterium sp. | reverse complement strand
CGATGGCGCTGATGCGCGCCCGCATCGTGCCGCTCGCCGGGGCCTGGCGCAGTGCCGCGCGGCCAGTCGGACTGGGCCTTGCCGGGATCGTGCTGCTGGCGCTGATCGGATCGCCGCAGCCGCTGCTCAATGCCGGGTTCCTCGTCGGGGCCGCCGGGGTACTTGGCCTGCTGGCGCTGCTGGGCCGGGGCATCCAGATTGCCGCCGCCCGCCTGCCGCGCCCCACCAGCCCGATCCTGCGGCTGGCACTGGCCAACCTCTACCGTCCCGGCTCGGCGACAGCGGCGATGGTCACCGCGCTCGGTTTCGGCCTGTCGGCCTTCGTGTTGCTGGCGGCAGTGCAGACCTCGCTCGACGGCAATATCCGCCGCTCCGTACCAGACCGCGCGCCCGACTACTTCGTGCTCGACGTGCCGAAGGACCGGTTGGCCGAATTCAGGGCGGCTGTGGGCGGCGATGCCCCGCAGGCGCAGATCGAAGCAGTGCCGACCTTGCGCGGCGCGATCCTCGCTTATGGCCCCAAAGGGCGGCAAACGGTGGTTTCCCAGCTGGAGGAGCTGCCTGAAGGGGCTTGGGCCCTGCGCGGCGAGCGCGGGCTGACTTATTCCGCCACGCTCCCACGGGGCAATGCGCTGGTTTCAGGCCAATGGTGGCCGCAAGGCTATACCGGGGAGCCGCTGGTTTCAGTGGACGAACAGCTGGCCGAAGCGGCCGGTCTGAAGATCGGCGATTACCTGACCGTCGGCGTGCTGGGGGTGGAGCGGCAGGCGCGCGTTGCCAACTTGCGCCGGATCGACTGGGAAAGCATGGGCTTCAACTACGTCCTCGTCTTTTCACCCAACGCCTTGCAGGACGCACCGCACAATCTGGCGGCAACGGTTTCGCTGCCCGCCGGGACCCAGGCGGGTGGATTGTTGCGGACGCTGGTGAACCGCTTTCCGTCCAGTTCAGTGATCGAGGTCGGCCCCCTACTGACCCAGGCGCGCACCATCCTCGATCAGGTGGCGCTGGCAATTCTCGCCGCTGCCGGGGTGGCTGTGCTGGCTGGCATTGCCGTGCTGCTGGGCGCGATCGCCGCTGCCCGTGCCGCCCGCCTTTACGATACCGTGGTCCTGCGGGTGCTGGGTGCCAGTCGCGGGCAGTTGTTGGTGTTGCAACTGGCCGAATTCGGCCTGTTGGCCCTGGTCCTTTCGGGCGTAGCCCTGCTGATCGGCACCGCGCTTGGCTGGGTGATCATCGTGCAGATGTTTGAATTTGACTGGCTGCCGGACTGGCCCCGCATCCTGGCGGTGCTTGGCGGCGGCGTGGCGCTGGTGCTGATCTTCGCCCTTGCCGCCTCGCTCCCGCTGCTGCGCGCAAAACCGGCGCAAGCGTTGCGGGAATTGTAACCGGGCAACAAAAAGGGGGCCGCAGGGCCCCCTTTCCTTATTACGCGATCAGCTGAGCTGATCAGAACTTCATCCGCACCGTCGCGCCGTAAGTGCGCGGATCGTTGGGATAACCGGAGACGTTGCCCGGCTGGGCCGGGCTGTCGAACACCACGCCCATCGACCGGCTGTCGAGCAGGTTGCGGCCCCAGACGGTCAAGCTGAGCCCGCTGTCCAGTTCCAGCGACAGCGACGCGGTGACGTCGTTGACACTGCGGGTATATGCCTCTGCCACCGCGAGAGCGGCGGTATTGCTGGCGATAGAGCCGTCCGGATTCTTGAGCAGGAAAGCCGGCAGGCCTTCAATCAGCTGCACGTCCGACTGCCACAGGTAGCTGACCCGCGGGATCAACCGCATTCCGCCGCCCAGATCGGCTTCGTACTGAGCACCAAGGATTACGGTAAATTCGGGGATCCCGGCCGGCTTGGTCCCCGAAATGTCACCCACCGACGACCGAACGAAGCTGTCGTAGATTGGATCGAGGTAGGTCACCCCGAAGTTGAGCGACAGCGCATCGAACTTCGCCGTGGTTTCCAGTTCCACGCCGAAAGTGCTCTGCTTGCCCGCATTGCGCAGGGCAAAGCCGGACCCGGTGAAAATGTTCGACTGGAAGCCGGAAATCTCCTGGTCGAACACCGCCAGATTGGCAGAGATGTTGCCGAGGTTGGCCTTCAGCCCGGCTTCGATCACGCGCGACTCTTCCGGTCCGGCAAAGAGGCTGCCGTAAACCAGGTTGTTGCGCGACAGGCCTGCGGCGATGATCGCGGTGCGATCGGCAATGTCCGGGCGGCTGTCACGCGACAGGTTGATGGAACTGGCTTTGAAGCCGGTCGCATAGCTGGCGTAGACGTTGATATCGTCGGTCAGGTCATAGGCGAGCCGCACGGTATAGCTGAAATCGTTGTCGCCAGTCTTGCCGTCTTCCACCGAATTGGGAAGGTTCACGAACGGCGGCAGGAATTGCAGCACCCGCAGCGGATTGAGCGGGTTGGCCGTGGGTACGTTCTGGTTGAGGACGGCATTGGCCACGATCGCATTGTAAATCGGTGCAGTGGCCGGGTTGGTGGCATAGGCCGTAACCGCAGCGGGATCATTGACGTTGACCCCGCGCAGGGCCAGCCCGCCGCCCACCAGCAACTGGCGGCGGAAAGCGGCATATTGGGGCGCATCCAGATCGAGCCCGGCGAACAGGTCGGTCGATGCCGAATTGGTGGTGAAGGTCTTGCGATCGCGGGTGAAATTGCCGCCAAGCGTCAGGACCAGCCGGTCGGTCAGCTCGATATCGACTTGGCCGAACAGTGAAAGCGACTTGGAATCCAGCGTATAGTTTTCAGTGAAGCCCTGCCCGTTGCCCAGGAACTGCCCGGTGTAGGCGCCAGGCCGCCCGTCGAGCGCCGCGAGAGTGGCTTCCAGGGCCGGCACGTTGAGCGCCCCGCCGGAAAGCTTCTGCACCAGCACATTGGCATAATTGCGCGCATCCGCCCCGTACAGCAGCTGCCCGGACTGGTCGATGTTCTCATCAATGTAGAACGCGCCCAGCAGCAGGTCCACGCCATCGGTCACTTCGCCCGCCAGGCGCAGTTCCTGCGTGAAGCTGCCGATCTGGAGGAACTGCGACAGCGGATAGATCAGGTCCGCGCTGGTGAAATCCGCATCCTGGAACGTGGTGGAATCGGTCTTGCGGAAGGCCGTGATGGAGCTGAGGGTGAAATCACCCAGCTCGTAGTCGCCCTGGACCGACAGGCCCCAGTTTGCGATTTTGTTGGTCGAATTGAAATCGTTGTAGACCGTGCCGCTGTACGGATCTGCGGGATCATTGGTCTTGCCGCCCAGCGCGACAATCGCCGCCGCCGGATCGCCCGCCCGCACCAGCGATACACCGCAGCAGTTTTCGTCAATGTGATCGTAGTCACCGATCAGGCGCAGCGTGAAATCGTCGCTGGCGTCGACCCGGATCTGGCCGCGCACGAACCAGCGATCACGTTCGTTGGTGCGATCGCCAGTGCCGCCATCGCGGAAGAAACCGTCACGCTTGTTGATGCCAAAAGCCAGGCTGGCGGCCATCCCTTCCGCCATGGCGCCGGTGATGTAACCCTTGCCGATGCTCTGGTCGAAATTGCCGTACGTGAATTCGGCCGAGCCACCGTAAGTCTCGCTCGGCTCCATCGTGGTGATCGAAATCACCCCGGCGCTGGCGTTCTTGCCGAACAGCGTCGACTGCGGGCCACGCAGCACTTCGATCCGCTGCACATCGGGCAGGTCGGTGATCTGCGATACGGTGCGGCTGCGATAGACGTTGTCCACGAACACGCCGACCGATGGTTCGATACCGGCATTGTTGGCACCGTTGCCGAAACCGCGAATGAAGAAATTGGTCGATCCGACACTCTGCCGCTGGCCGACGCTGAGGGACGGAACGACGGTCTGCAGATCGCGCAGGTCGCGGATCTGGGCGCGCTCCAGCGTTTCGGCACTGGTCACGCTCACCGCCACCGGCACGTCTTGCAGGGTCGCTTCGCGCTTGGTCGCGGTAACGATGATGTCGTTGCCTTGCGCTTCTTCCGCTGCCGGCTCGGCACCTTCCTGGGCATAAGCTGCGACTGGAAGGCCCAATGCCGCCACTGCGCTGCCGGATAGCAACAACCTGCGTACCAGTGCCGGCGCACCCAAAGCGATTGAACCCATTACTCTATTCTCCATCTCTCCCGCAGCATGAGAGGCCCCCGTTTGCGGGTAGGCCCCCAGCCTGTGCAACCCTTCGATTGCGAATGATAAACGGCACCTCTTAATGAAACAATCACCATGTGGTACACTACGCACAGGGACTTACGCGCAGTCGGCAATGCCTCGGCCCAGCCGCCGTCAGCAGGCGCTGATTGCCACAAACTCGTCCCTGCCCCCTCGCCATGCCCGGCAACATGGCTTAAAGGGTCGGCAATGATGACCGCCGATCTGCGCGTTGCCCTGTTCAGCGGGAACTACAATTACGTTCGTGACGGGGCGAACCAGGCCCTGAACCGGCTCGTCGAATACCTGCTGCGGCAGGGCGCCCAAGTGCGCGTCTATTCCCCCAAGGTGGAAAATCCGGCCTTCGAATGTGCCGGCGATCTGGTCGGCCTGCCCAGCCTGCCCATCCCCGGCCGGGCGGAATATCGCATGGCGCTGACGCTTTCCGCCGATGTGAAGCGCGATCTGGCCGCCTTTGCCCCCAATATCGTCCACGTCGCGTCGCCCGACATTGCCGGCCATCGCGCGGTGACCTGGGCGCGGGAACGGGGGTTGCCGGTGCTGGCATCGGTCCACACGCGGTTCGAAACCTATCCCCGATATTACGGGCTGGCCTTTCTGGAGCCGCTGGCGGTTTCCATCCTGCACCGGTTCTACAACCGATGCGACGCGCTGGTCGCACCGTCCGATTCCATGGTCGACGTCCTGCGCGACCAGGGGATGAATGCCGACATTTCCGTCTGGTCGCGCGGGGTGGACCGGGACATCTTCAATCCGGCCCGGCGCGATCTTGCATGGCGCCGCTCACTCGGCATCGGCGATGATGAACTGGCAATCGGCTTCCTGGGTCGGCTGGTGATGGAAAAGGGGCTGGACGTCTTTTCCGACACCATCAAGGCGCTGGTCGCACGCGGCCTGCCGCACAAGGTGCTGGTGATCGGTGAAGGCCCGGCAGGCGACTGGTTCCGCGAACAGGTGCCGGACGCGGTCTTCGCCGGGTTTCAGGGCGGGAAAGACCTGGGCCGCGCAGTGGCCGGGATGGACCTGTTGCTGAACCCGTCCGTCACCGAAACATTCGGCAATGTCACCCTGGAAGCAATGGCCTGCGGCCTGCCGGTGGTTGCCGCACGGGCCACGGGCAGCACCAGCCTGGTGCAGCATGGCGTGACCGGGCAACTGGTCGAACCGGGCGCCATTGCCGGTTTTGCTGATGCCGTTGCCGCATACATCGCTGATCCCGCCCTGCGCGCCGCCCACGGGGCCGCTGGCGAACAGGCCAGCCTTGCCTACAGCTGGGACGCAATCAACAGCACTGTCGCCGCTGCCTACCTCCGCCTGCTGAACCGGCGCGGGCGGAAAGCCGCCTGAAGGGACACGCGATGGCCGACCTTTTCGGCGGCGACGGGCCACCCCCTTCAGCGGGTGACGCACCCTTGCGCGAAGATGCCCCGCTGGCCGACCGGTTGCGCCCGCGCGACCTGACTGAAGTGATCGGGCAGGAACACCTGACGGGACCGGAAGGGGCGATTGGCCGGATGGTCGCTGCCGGGCGGCTGTCCAGCATGGTCCTGTGGGGGCCGCCGGGCACCGGCAAGACCAGCATCGCCCGCTTGCTCGCCGCCGCCGTGGGGATGCGTTACATCGCTGTCAGCGCCGTTTTTTCCGGTGTGGCCGACCTCAAGAAGGCCTTTGCCGAAGCCGAACTGGCTCGCAAGGCCGGGCAACGCACACTGCTGTTCGTGGACGAGATCCACCGCTTCAACCGCGCGCAGCAGGATGGCTTCCTGACTTTTGTGGAAAGCGGCACGGTCACCCTGGTCGGCGCGACGACGGAAAACCCCAGTTTTGAACTGAACGCCGCGCTGCTCAGCCGGGCGCAGGTGCTGATCCTGCACCGGCTGGATGCGGCGGCACTGGAAAAACTCGTCGAACGGGCGGAGGCGCTGGAAGGCCCCCTGCCTTTGACACCGGATGCCCGCGCTGCCCTGCTCGCCAGTGCCGATGGGGACGGGCGCTTCCTGCTCAATCAGGCCGAAACGCTTTATTCCGCGAAGCTGGCAGAACCGCTAGGCCCGGCGGAACTGGGCCAGTTTCTGCAGCGCCGCGTGGCGGTCTATGACAAGGACCGCGAAGGGCATTACAACCTCATCTCGGCCCTGCACAAATCCCTGCGCGGATCGGACCCGCAAGCCGCGCTATACTACATGGCGCGCATGCTGGTGGCGGGGGAAGAACCGCTTTACGTCCTGCGCCGCATCACCCGCTTCGCCAGCGAGGACATTGGCCTGGCCGACCCGCAGGCCCTGCAGCAATGCATCGCCGCGAAGGAAGCCTATCAGTACCTCGGCAGCCCGGAAGGCGAACTGGCAATCGTCCAGGCCTGCCTCTATTGCGCCACCGCCCCCAAGAGCAACGCCATCTACAAGGCGCAGAAAGCGGCGTGGAAATCGGCGCGCGAAACCGGCAGCCTGATGCCGCCGCAAAACATCCTCAACGCCCCCACCAAGCTGATGAAAGACATCGGTTACGGCAAGGGCTACGCCTATGACCATGACACCGACGAAGGCTTTTCCGGCGCGGATTACTGGCCGGAGGAGATGACGCCGCAGCAATACTACCAGCCGGTTGAACGCGGCTTCGAGCGTGACGTGAAAAAGCGGATGGACTGGTGGGACAAGAAGCGCGCCGACCTGCGCGGCGAATGACCGGCAGTCGCTTCCGGCATTTTCTCGCCATCGACTGGTCCGGCGCGGCGGGTGAACGGCAGCCCGGCATTGCCCTGGCATTGGCCGATGCAGGCGGGGGAGCGCCGGTGCTGGTCGATCGCGGTCGCGGCTGGTCGCGCACCGAAGTGCTGCACCTGCGGCGCCACGACCTGCCGCCGAACACTCTGGTGGGGATGGACCTGGGCATTTCCCTCCCATTTGCCGATGCCGGGGCCTTCTTTCCCGGCTGGGCCGAAAGCCCGCAGAATGCGCGTGGGCTGTGGGCGCTGATTGATGGGATGAGCGAACAGGATCCGCACCTTTCGGCCGCGAGTTTCGTCTCCCATACCGAAGCCAGCCGCTACTTCCGCCGCCATGGCGGGCTGGAAGGGGATGCGTTCCACCTGCCCGGTACCGACCACCGCCGGGGGCGCTTCCGTCTGACGGAACTGGCGCAGGCTGAACGGCTGGGATGCAAGCCGTACAGCAACTTCAACCTTGTCGGCGCGGCGCAGGTCGGCAAATCGAGCCTAACGGGGATGCGCCTGCTGCACCGGCTGCAGGGTGCGCTGCCGGTCTGGCCGGTCGATCCCCTGCCCCAGGCCGGTTCTGCGCTGGTGGAAATTTACACCACCATCGCCGCGATGGCCGGTGGCCGCACGCCGGGACGTAGCAAGATGCGCAGCGTGGAGGAGGTGAACACAAGCCTCGCCGTCCTCGGCAGCCCGACCGTCCCCGGCAGTGGTCCTCTGGACGATCATTCCGCCGATGCCCTGCTGACCGCCGCCTGGCTGCGCAGTGCAGCGGAACGCACCGATCTGTGGACGCCGCGGGGCCTGACCCGTGAAATAGCCGAAACGGAGGGCTGGACCTTCGGCGTTCCCTGACGCAAAGGCATTTCCAGCGCCGGCTTAGCTCAGTTGGTAGAGCACCTGATTTGTAATCAGGGGGTCAGGGGTTCGAGCCCTCTAGCCGGCACCAGCAATCCCGGGCGCAAGCGCAAGGCCAGCGCCCGGTTGAATTGCCTCAGCGCCCCACCGCGAAGTAGCGATAGCCCAGTTCCTCGATCTCGCTGCGATTATACAGGTTGCGCAGGTCGACCAGCACATGGTCGGCCAGCACGTCCTTCATCCGGTCGAAATCGAGCGCGCGGAATTCGTCCCATTCGGTCACCAGCACCACGGCGTGGGCGCCCTGCATCGCTTCATAGGGTTCGGTGCAATAAGTGATGTCATCCATCAGCTTTGCCGCCTGCTCCATCCCTTCCGGGTCGTAAGCGCGGACATTGGCACCGGAATCCTGCAGCGCGCGGACGATCGCCACCGACGGCGAATCACGCATGTCGTCGGTGTTGGCCTTGAAAGTCAGGCCGAGGATGGCGACAGTCTTGCCGTGGCCATCGCCGCCCAGCGCCTGCACCACCTTGCGGCCCATGCCGCGCTTGCGGTTGTCGTTCACCGCCACCACCGCTTCAACGATCCGCAGGGGGCTTTCGTAATCCTGCCCGGTTTTCAGCAGGGCCAGGGTATCCTTCGGGAAGCACGAACCGCCATAGCCGGGGCCTGCCTGCAGGAAGCGGGCGCCGATCCGTTCGTCCAGCCCGATGCCCCGTGCAACATCGTGAACATCGGCCCGGACCTTTTCGCACAGGTCGGCAATTTCGTTGATGAAGCTGATCTTCGTCGCGAGGAAGGCGTTGGCGGCATATTTGGTCAGTTCCGCAGCACGGCGGGCCATCACCAGCAGCGGCGCTTCATTGCGCAGCAGCGGGCGATAGATGGCACGCAGAACTTCTTCGGCGTGTTCGTCATTCACGCCCACAACCACGCGGTCAGGGCGCTTGAAATCCTCGATCGCCGCGCCTTCGCGCAGGAACTCGGGGTTGGACGCGACGGAGAACGACAGGTCCGGCTTCGCTTCGCGAATGATCCGTTCCACTTCGTCACCGGTGCCGACGGGCACGGTCGACTTGGTCACCACCACCGTGCCGGGGCGCAGGTGCTCGGCCATTTCGCGGGCCGCCGCGTAGACGTAGGACAAGTCCGCATGGCCATCACCACGGCGCGACGGGGTGCCGACGGCGATGAACACTGCATCGGCATCAGGCAGCGCGCTGGCGAGATCGAGGGTGAATTCAAGCCGGCCGGCGGCGGCATTGGTAGCAACCAACTGGTCCAGGCCGGGTTCAAAAATCGGGATGCGGCCAGCCAGCAGCGCTTCGACCTTGGACGCATCCTTGTCCACACAGACCACGTGGTGGCCGAAATCGGAGAAGCAGGCCCCGGAGACCAGGCCGACATAGCCCGTGCCGATCATCACGATTTTCATTCCGAACCCCTTTGTGTGCTGGTGCAATTGGCCACTAGCAGCAAATATGACGTGGAAGTGACGGGCGGATTAACCGCGCCCGCGATAGGAGGCGACGCCCTGATCGGGCAGCCACAGTGCGGCAGGCGGCGGGCCGCTCTGCCAGAAGACATCAATCGGGATTCCGCCGCGCGGGTACCAGTACCCGCCAATGCGCAGCCATTGCGGACGCATTTCGGCAAACAGCCGCTGGCCGATGCCCACGGTCACATCTTCATGGAAACCCGCATGGTTGCGGAACGAGCCGAGAAACAGCTTCAGGCTCTTGGATTCGACGATTGTCTCACCCGGCGCGTAATCGATCACCAGATGCGCGAAATCGGGCTGGCCGGTAACCGGGCAAAGGCTGGTGAATTCCGGCGCGGCAAAGCGCACCAGGTACAGCGAACCGGTGCGCGGATTGGGGACATAGTCCAGCACCGCCGCCTCGGGCGAAACGGGCAGTGCACTGTGCTGGCCCAGGTGCAGCGGACCGCCATTCGGGGATTGATCAGACATTGCCCCGGCTAATGCCCCGAACATGTGCAACGCACAAGATGGCGTACGGCCTACTTGGATTAACCTCTGGTTCAGCGCATGGAAGGCTTCGGGAAACCAATACCATGCGCCATACACTCTGCCCCATCCTGATCGCCGCATCCGCTCTTCTGGCCCTGCCCGGCGCGGCCATTGCCGCCGCCGGTTCGGTCAACGATTTCCGCCTGCCCCAAGGCGGATCGCAAGCCACGCCCCCGCCGGAACGGCAGGGGCCGGTTGCCCCGGACGTACCCGAATCGCAGACCACACCCACGGCAACGCCCACCCCGGCCACCACCCCGG
>JBARAF010000030.1:0-4764 GCA_049791695.1 Croceibacterium sp. | reverse complement strand
TCGCTTGATCAGCGCCCGCCCTTCGGCCCTGTCCATGCCTTCGATGTCCATCGTGTGGGCGGCAATAAACAGGGATTTGCGACCCGAAGCGGCATGGGTGTGGACGATCGGATGGCGTGCCTTGGGCCGTTCGTCGATCTCTTGTTCGGGAATGTCGGCCCCGGCCTGCTTGCGGCTCCACCACAGGGAATTGATGCCGATCTTGTCTTCGATGAAGGCCTTGGTTTCATCATCCAGCGCGTCATAACCGCCGCGCGCATCGGCAAACCAGGTTTGCCCGCCCGCTTCTGCCGGCGGCACTTCGTGGGCTAGCAGCGCGGAATAGGACGTGCGCTTGGTCATGAAGGCGCTGTCGGTGTGCCACAGGCGATCACCCTTGCGGTACTGGATCGCCGCCGGATCCTGCGTGATTTCACCATCGACGTTCAGGTTTGAAGCGTCGAACAGTTCACGATGCGCCAGCCGGAAGCGCATCCCTTCCATCCGCGGGACGCGTTCCAGATAGCCGAAATTGCGGCTGAATTCGACGTGCTGATCATCATTCATGCCGGTGTTGCGGAACACGCAGACGCCATATTTCGCCATTGCATCAATCACCTGCTGAACCCCTTCGGGCGTCAGGGGCTTGGTCAGGTCCAAGCCTGAACACTCTGCCCCGAACGTCGGCAGGATAGGCTTGCATTGCAACGTCATGACGGTCTCCGGCGGTTTCGAATCCAATATACCTACTTTGCTAGGTAAGCATTTTTGCGCTTTCAGGCAATGGCCGGGGTTTCTTTGGGAAACCCCGGCCCAGCGTCAGGTTCCCGAAGGGGCATGCCCAGGTGCTGCGATCACAGCCAGCCAGCCGTCTGCGCCAGCACCCAGATGCCGATCACCATGAACAGCAGTGCCGCCGCCATCCGCACCCTGGCCATCGGAATGCGCTTGATCAGTTCATGCCCCAGGAACACCGCCGGGACGTTGGCGATCATCATGCCCAGGGTGGTTCCGATGGTGACAGGGATCGTGTCATGGAAACGCGCGCCCAGGGCAATCGTGGCCAACTGCGTCTTGTCGCCCATTTCGACGATGAAGAAAGCCACCAGCGTGGTCAGGAATGCGTCGAACCGTGCGGGCGACGGGGCTTCATCATCCAGCTTGTCAGGCACCAGGGTCCACAGGCCCATCGCCAGGAATGACGCACCGACCAGGTACCGGAACCAGACCCCATCGAGCCAGGCCGCAGCCTGCGATCCGAGCAGAGCAGCGAGGAAGTGATTGGCCAGGGTGGCAAACAGGATGCCCAGCACGATCGGCACCGGCTTGCGGAACCGGGTGGCCAGCAGGATTGCCAGCAGCTGCGTCTTGTCACCGATTTCGGCGAGGGCGACCACGGCGGTGGAAGTGAAAATAGCTTCGATCACGGAATTTTCCCGGCCGGGCAGACAATAAACCACAGACACGGCATCCCCGCCCGGCAAAGGCGGGATGCGGTGGCAGTGGTCTCGCCGAAACGGTTTCCCGCCTTCATGCGCCATGGCCTCTCAGCCAAGTATGTTGACGCATGACCCCGCAATTACGGGCTGGCTACTCCCCAGATGACGAGGTGGCGGCTAGCGGCAGCGAGGGATAATGGCAACCGGCCATTTGCGGCAGTTGGTCGGGGAGACAGGATTCGAACCTGCGACCCTCTGGTCCCAAACCAGATGCGCTACCAGGCTGCGCTACTCCCCGACCCTGGTCCGGCCGCCATGGGCCGGTTTACTGCTGGCGTGGTGGGCCCGGCAGGATTCGAACCCGCGACCTAGCCGTTATGAGCGGCCAGCTCTAAACGCTGAGCTACAGGCCCCACGAACGTCTGGGGCGCAGGTAGCGGGCAGTTTGGCGGCTGGCAAGCGTCGCTGGCTGTTCCTGGAAAAAGGGTCCGTCCGCAGGCCGCCCCTTCCCTTTAAGCAAAGCCCCCTGCCCTGCGCACCTCCACGCTTGCCCCCGGCGCGGGCAAAGCCTATCTGCGCGGCAAATCCGCACCACCAGTATCGCCTGTAAGGACCATCATGGCCGCCCAGTACGCATATGTCATGAAGAGCATGACGAAGACTTTCCCCGGCGCGCAGAAGCCGGTGCTGTCGAACATCGACCTGCAGTTCTATCAGGGCGCCAAGATCGGCATCGTCGGCCCGAACGGCGCGGGTAAATCCACCCTGATCAAGATCATGGCCGGGATCGACACCGATTTCACCGGGGAAGCCTGGCCGGGTGAAAACATCACCGTCGGTTACCTGGAACAGGAACCGGAACTGGATCCGACCAAGACTGTGCTGGAAAACGTCAAGGACGGCGCGCGCGCCACGGCGGATCTGGTTGACCGGTTCAACGCGATCAGCGCCGAAATGGGCGATCCGCAGGACGACACCGATTTCGACGCGCTGATGGAAGAAATGGGCGAGCTGCAGGCCAAGATCGACGCGGTCGACGGCTGGAGCCTCGACAACCAGCTCGAAATCGCGATGGAAGCGCTGCGTTGCCCGCCTTCGGATTCGCCCGTCGTCAGCCTGTCCGGCGGTGAAAAGCGCCGCGTGGCGCTGACCCGGCTGCTGATCCAGAAGCCCAGCATCCTGCTGCTCGACGAACCGACCAACCACCTCGACGCGGAATCGGTCGAATGGCTGGAAAACCACCTCAAGGAATATGCCGGCGCGGTGCTGATGATCACCCACGATCGCTACTTCCTGGACAACGTCGTGGGCTGGATCCTGGAACTCGATCGCGGCCGTTACTTCCAGTATGAAGGCAACTATTCCACCTATCTGGAAAAGAAGGCCAAGCGCCTGGACCAGGAAGACCGCGAAGAAACCGGTCGGTCCAAGGCGCTGAAGGAAGAACTGGAATGGATCCGGCAGACCCCTGCCGCGCGCCAGACCAAGTCCAAGGCCCGTATCAAGAAGTTCGAACAGCTGCAGGAAGCGCAGAACGAGCGCAAGCCGGGCAAGGCGCAGATCGTCATCCAGGTGCCGGAACGGCTGGGCGGCAAGGTGATCGAAGCCAAGAACCTGACCAAGGCTTATGGCGACAAGCTGCTGTTCGAAGACCTGTCGTTCATGCTGCCGCCGGGCGGCATCGTCGGCGTAATCGGCCCCAACGGCGCGGGCAAGTCCACCTTGTTCAAGCTGCTGACCGGCAAGGAAGAGCCCGATAGCGGCACGATCGAAATCGGTTCGACCGTGCGCCTCGGCTACGTCGACCAGAGCCGCGACCACCTGGACCCGAGCAAGAACGTGTGGGAGGAAATCTCCGACGGGCTCGATTACATGACGGTCAACAAGCACGAAACTTCGACCCGGGCTTATGTCGGCGCGTTCAACTTCAAGGGCGCGGACCAGCAGAAGAACGTCGGCAAACTGTCGGGCGGTGAACGCAACCGCGTGCACATGGCCAAGATGCTGAAGCAGGGCGGCAACGTGCTGCTGCTCGACGAACCGACCAACGACCTCGACGTGGAAACGCTGGGCGCGCTGGAAGACGCGATTGAAAACTTCGCCGGTTGCGCCGTGGTCATCAGCCACGATCGCTTCTTCCTCGATCGCCTGGCGACCCACATCCTCGCCTTCGAAGGCAACAGCCACGTCGAATGGTTTGAAGGCAACTTTGCCGCTTACGAAGAGGACAAGCGCCGCCGCCTGGGCGATGCCGCCGATCGCCCGACCGCGCTCAGCTACAAGAAGCTGACCCGCTGAGGAAATGCCGCTGCTGCGGTTCCGTTACTGCCCGGTGCGGCGGAAATGGAACTGCAGCAGCTCCTCCTTGCCGTCAGCCGAATCGATCACCACGCTGGCAATCATCGTATCCGGCCCGGTCTGTTCGTAAGTCAGCCCTTCGAAAGTGAAGCGGTTGCCTTCCCGCGCCGTCAGTGGAAATTCGCGCACTTCGCCCTGTTCTTCCCAGCCGGTCAGGTCGGGATTGAAATGCTTCAGGCGGTAAACCAGTGATCCGTCGCGTTCGACGATGGTGATCAGTTCATAAAACATCACCGTGCCATCGGCATTCAACTGGCGGAAATGCGCGGGCATCTGGCCGCCCTTGGCCGGGGAGTACACTTCCGTGGCGGGCGCCCCTTCCACGCCCGGCCCTTCCCAGCTTCCTTCCAGCCAGGCGATGTCTGCCAGGGTTGCCGCAGGCGCGGCCAGGGCCGGAACCGGGGCGGCCAGCACCAGCAGCAGGGCAAACAGGCGCAGTGTCATCGGCGGCGATCCTTCCGGTTCAGGCAAGCAAGTCTATCCGGCAGGACGGTGCCTGACAAACCCCCGAGATCGTTCACCGGATGCCGCCCGAATATGAACGACAGGCATCCAGTCCGGTTCAGACATCTGTCAGCCAGGCAGCCGTACACCCGCATTATCAGAGCCGCCTCCACTCAGCGGTTGCTCTCTAAGATGAAGGTTTCCGCGATGAAGATCGAGTTCCTCAAGACCACTGCACTGCTGGCCCTGGCCGGTGCCACGGTGGTCACAACCCTGCCTGCCCAGGCCGCGGAAAACGGCGCTGGCGGCTGGCGCAATCGTGGTGAACGGGCGGCCGAGCACCAGGCCCAGCGCGCCGAGCGGCCGCAGCGGGCCGAGCGCCAGGCCGAACGGGCTCCGCAAGCGCCCCCGCAGGCCGCTTCGGCGCCGCAGATGGCCCAGCGCGATGGACGCGGTGGGGATCGCGGTGGTTGGCGCGGTAACGATGGCGGTGGTCAGCGCGAAGCTCGCCAGGGTGGCTGGCAGGGCCAGCAACAGCAGCGGC
>JBARAF010000029.1:0-4547 GCA_049791695.1 Croceibacterium sp. | reverse complement strand
CGTCAGCATCGACGGCGTACCGCTGTCGGGCGTGGACGAAGGTGGCGACAGCCGCGCCTTCCGCTTCGACGCCGTGCCCGCCGTGCTGCTGTCGCAGATGACGGTCAACAAGTCGCTGACCGCCGATCAGCAGGCCGATGCGATTGTGGCGACGATTGACCTGAAAACCTGGTCACCGCTGGATAACGACGGTTTCTCCATCGCCGGTGACATCGGTTACGGTGTGATGGACCAGGGTGGCGGTGAGCAGCGCCAGGGTTCGCTGCGCGTCAGCTGGTCCAACGGCACGATTGGGGTGGTGCTGGGCGGTTCGCACTATCGCCGGGTCCAGACGACCGACAACCGCGAAGTCGGCCTGTACGACGAGCCGGCCAATGCTGCCGACACCACTTTTGGCCCGACTGAATTCGACATCCGCCAGTACCGGCTGGAACGGTGGAGCAATGGCCTGTTCGGCGGCATCGAACTGGCGGCAACGCCGGAACTGCGCTTGTTCGTGAAGGGCATTTTCACCGAATTCAACGATGACGAACAGCGCAACCAGTACGAATTGCGGCTTGACCGGGCGACCGGTGGTTTCCGCAACCACAAGGCGGGCGATCTGGCCAATGTCCCGATGCGCGGTTCGTTCAATTTCGGCGAATACCGCAACAAGAACTTCATCGGCACGGTTGGGGCGGATTTCGAAGGTGACAGCGGCTGGAACGCGGCGCTGCGGCTGAATTACACCCGCACTGACAACGACACATACTTGCCGCTGGCCCAGGCCAGCACCAGCGGGCTTAACAACCCGTCGCTGACTTATGACCGGACCGATCCCCTGTTCCCGGTGGTGAAGCTGTACAACACGGTGGCCGGTGCCACGCCGGGCACTTTCGTGCGGGGTACGACCCAGATTGGTGCGCCGCAGGCCCTGCTGAACAGCGCCGGGACCTTGGTGATCGACGCACGGCAGGAAACCCTGGCCGATGCCTATACCGCCAAGCTGGACGTTTCACGTGACTTCGGTACCGGCCTGACCGTGGCTGCCGGGGCGTTCTATTCGGACCGCGAAATTGCCGGCAATAACTTCTCGTTCGTCAATGCGGCCGCGATCGGTTCGCTGGCGGCGGGCGTGGGCCAGCCGTTTGACGTCAATTCCTATGTCACCAGCGAACCCTGGAAGACGCAGTTCCCGCTCGGCACCACCTTCACCTATGTCGACAATGTCCGGATGCGGGCAGACATCGACAGCCTGCTGGTCAAGCTGACGGCGGCGGGCCAGTTTGATCCGGCCAAGTCGGTCCCGGTGACCGACCGTTATGCCCAGGATGAAAAGTTGGCCGCGGCCTACGTATCGGGCACGCTGGAAACGGGCGCGCTGACCGTGACCGGTGGCCTGCGGGTGGAAAACTACAAGATCGACAATGCCGGTACGGTGGTGATTGCCGGCGTCGCCAGCCCGCTGGTGATCAGGCAGGATTATACCGACCTGTTCCCCAGCCTGAACCTGCGGCTGGAAGCGAGCGATGACATCGTGCTGCGCCTGTCGGGCCAGCGTGGCATTGCCCGCCCGGCTTACGGCCAGATCCGCGTTGGTGCGTCGATCAACGACACCGCATCGCCGGGCACCATCGGTGGCGGCAATCCGGGCCTGCTGCCGGAATATACCTGGGGCGCGGATGCGGCCTTCGAATATTACCTGCCGGGCAATGGCATCGTTGCCGTGTCGGCATTCTATCGCCTGGTCGACAACGTGTTCTACCAGAACCAGCAGGCCGTCGGCTCCAACGTGTTCGACACCGCGGGCAAGGATCGCAGCGGTTATCTGCTGACGTCCACTTTCAACGGCGAAAACGGCAAGCTGTACGGCCTGGAATTCAACGTCCAGAAGCAGTTCACTTTCCTGCCAGCGCCGTTCGACGGCCTGGGCGCGCAGGGCAACATTTCGTTCCTGGGCGGCAGCTTCGACACCCAGATGGTCAATGGCAAGCAGCAGACCGGCGTGGCCTTCCAGGGCCTGTCCGACACCATTGCCAATGCCAGCGTCTATTATGAAAAGCACGGCTTCTCTGCCCGCGTCAGCTATCAGTGGCGGTCGGACTGGCTGGACACGCTGGGGGGCTTCGGTTCCGGCGAATACCGCAAGGGTTACGAAAACCTCGACCTGTCGCTGCGCTATGCGGTGACCGACAATTTCACCCTGTTCGCCGATCTCGCCAATCTCACGGATGAAATCTACCTCGCCTACGAAGGTGACGATAGCCGGCCGACCGAAGTCGAACAGATTGGCGAACGCTACATGTTCGGCCTCCGCTTCCAGTTCTGAGAAAGGGACAGTCATGACCTACAGGCACAGTCTTCTCGCCGCCGCTTCCCTGATTGCCGCCTTCGCTGCTGCCCCGCTGGCAGCGAAGGAGCCGATCCGGGTTGAACGGATCAATGCCGAAACCGTGGCCCTGCTGCGGGACGAGGCAGCTCCTGCAAAACTGTGGCTCAGCACCGATGCGGTGCTGGACGCAGGCGACCGGCTGGTGGCGGAACGCAGCACTGCCGCACGCACCGAAGTGGCGCTGCCCGCTGCCACCCGCGCTTACCTGCTGGTGCAGGGCGCGGATGGCCAAACCCATGCGGTGGCTGAACGGGAACTGCCGTTGCAGCAGAGCAGCAATTTCCGCGACGTGGGCGGCTATGTGACCAGCGATGGCCGCACCGTGCGCTGGGGCAAGGTGTTCCGGTCCGGCGCGCTGCCGTTGCTGACCGAAAGCGATTATGCGCTGGTCAAGGATCTGCACATCGGCGCGATTGTGGATCTGCGTTCGCTCGAAGAACGCGAAGTGGCACCGACGCTGCTGGATGATCGCACCGGGGCGATGTTCCTGGCCAATGACTATTCGATCAAGCCGCTGATGGCCGGGTACCAGTCCGGCAACGGCGAAAACACCTATCAGGGCATGGAAACCATGCTGGCCCCGCAATACCGGATGATGTTCCGCCGCATCCTGGCTGGCGAAGGGGCGGTGATGTACCACTGTTCCGCCGGGCAGGACCGCACCGGCATTGCCACGGCGCTGTTGTATGATGTGCTGGGCGTGGACCGGGAGCAGATCCTGAAGGACTACCACCTGTCCACCGCTCTGCGCCGCCCGCAGTGGGAAATGCCCGATGTCGATCCGGCGAACCATCCGGGCAACTTCATCGTGCAGTATTACATGGCGGCACGGGCCAAGGGCCAGTCGAAGGCAGAACCGCTGTTCACCCCGTCGGGCGCGTCGCATCTGGCGCAGTTCTTCACCTACGTGGACCAGAAGTACGGCGGCACTGCCGGGTACATGGAACAGGTGCTGGGCATTACCCCGGAAGAACAGGTGCAACTGCGCTCGATCATGCTTGATTGATTGGAAGGGGCGGGGCGGCTCCATCCGCTCCGCCCGTTTGCCTCAGGGCTTGACCGCGCTGACGAGCGAGAAATAGCCGCCGCTGGTGCGGACGGCCTGCACGTCGACGAAACCGGCGCTCTGCAGGATGTCGCGGAATTCGGGCAGGCTGTACTGCTTGCCCAGCGTGCCGATCAGCATCAGCAGGCTGAACGCGGATGCTTCCCACGGGCCGGTGCCGTCATCATCCATCAGTACCTCGTTGAGGAAGATGCGCCCACCGCTGGGCAGGGCGTCAAAGCTGCGCCGCGCCAGCAGGCGGTTAGTTTCGTCCGACCAGTCGTGGAACACGTTGCTGAAGAAATGGGCGTCCGGGCCGGTGGGCCAGGCTTCTTCGAACATATTGACCCCGGCAGTGTCGATGCGGCCGGTCAGGCCCGCCCGTGCCACGTACGTGCCGGCTTCGTCAGCCATGGCCGCAAGATCCATCAGGGTGACTTGCAGGCGCGGGTGAGCCTTGGCGATTTCGATGCCATAGACCCCGCTGCCGCAGCCGACATCCATCAGGTGCGCCACCTGGCCAAACACCCTTTGCGCCGCCGCGTCGCGGGCCGGGGCCTGGCTGTGGGCGTGCATGAAGGCGGCGATCCGCCGGGCCGCTTCGGCCGACATGGCCCCCATTTCCCATTCCGGGGCGCCGCTTTCAAAACGGCTGGGGCGGTGGCCGGTCTTGAGCGTTTCCATCAGCTGCGCGTGGAGCGGGTTGCTTTCGCGGAAACGGAACAGGAAGCCGCCCCAGTATCCTTCCGCCTGCGGGTGCAGCCAGGTGCGGGCCGCGGGCAACGCACGCCACAGGCTGGCGCGTTTTTCCACCAGCCCGGTTGAGGCCAGTGCCCCCAACAGGATGCCGAGCGCCCGGGAATTGAGCTGCAGCTGTGCCGCCAGGTCGTCTGTGCTGAGCGCGGCATCGGACAAGGCGGCGAAGATGCCCGCTTCATCGGCCACGGTGGTGATCGGCAGGCGGAATTGCGATTCCCAGATGTCCCAGATCAACCGGTCGTCCATCGTCGGCGGCAAGTGGCCCGTCATCGCAATCCCCTGTTCCCTATTTTGATTATGGCAAGCAGGCTAACCCGGCGGGTGCGGCAATTCCAGCCCGCTGGTGGCAAAGCGGCACAGCGCGTCCAGTTC
>JBARAF010000028.1:0-17909 GCA_049791695.1 Croceibacterium sp. | reverse complement strand
CCACCGGGGCGACCACTTCCTTCGCCGACCAGACCGTTTCCGGGCGGCTTTGCAGCAGGACGACCGCGCCCGCCTTGTCCAGCGCCCATTCGATATCCTGCGGGCGGCCGTAATGGCGTTCAATCTTGCGGCCCACTTCACGCAGGGCCATCAGCTGCTCGTCCGTCAGGCACGGGGCATTGCGGATGTCGGCTTCGTTTTCGACCTCCACGATGCCGCCGGTGGGGGCGGGCACTTGCCGCGCATGCTTGTCGGAAATGTCGCGCACCGAAATTTCCCCGGTGATCTTGCCCAGCACCCAGCGATCGGGTGTGACTTCGCCGGAAACGACCGAGCTGCCCAGGCCCCAGGCCCCTTCGATGGTGATGACTGACTTGTCCCCTGTCAGCGGGCTGCGGGTGAACATCACCCCGGCGCACTGCGCGTCGACCATCTGCTGCACCACCACCGCCATGGCCACGCCCGCTTCGGGCAGGCCGTGCTTGCGGCGGTAAGTGATGCTTTCGACCGAATAGAGGCTGCCCCAGCACTCCCGCACGCGCAGCACCATGTCTTCTGCCGACAGCACCCACAGAAACGTGTCCTGCAAGCCGGCAAAGCTGGCGTCTTCCGCGTCTTCCGTGGTGGCGCTGGAACGTACGGCAACGGGGGTGCTGCCGCCGGTCAGTTCCGCATGGGCGGCGCTGATTGCCTGTTCCACGCTGGCGGGCATCGGTTCTTCGACCACGCGGCGGCGCAGTTCCACCGACAGGGCGGTAACGGCGCTGAGGTCCGTCGCATCGACCGCAGTCACGCGGTCACGCACCGGATCGCGCGCTTCCAGTGCTTCGAGGAACTGTTCAAAGGCGCTGGTGGTGACCACGAACCCGGGCGGCACGGAAATTCCGGCATTGGTCAGTTCGCCCAGGCTGCCGCCCTTGCCGCCCACCGTCGGGCGGTCCTTGATCCCCACTTCACGGAACCAGGCGACCGGTGCTGTTGCTGCGTCCGTCATGGTGTCACGCATCTTCCAGGATGGTCACTGTGCCGCGCCCGCCGTCGACGCGGATACGCTGGCCATCCTTGATCTTCTGCGTCGCATTGCCGGTGCCGACCACGGCGGGCAGGCCATATTCGCGCGCCACAATGGCCATGTGGCTCATCGATCCGCCGATGTCGGATACGGCGGCGCTGATTTTCTGGAAGATCGGCGCCCAGGTGGGATTAGTCACCTGGCACACCAGCACGTCGCCTTGTTGCAGGCGGCCAATTTCGCCGACCGACCTGACCACGCGGGCAGTACCTTCAACCACGCCCGAACAGGCGGCAAAACCCTTCAGTTCGTTGGGATCGCCTTCCCCGTCGGACAGCCACATATCCAGGTTGTCGCGGGTGATGCCCCACAGCATGACGATTGCCGGATCGTCGATCACGTCAGGCACCACGCCCAGTGCGGGCGGCGTTGTGTGCTGGTCCCAGGCGATGATCGCGGCCCGGCGTTCTGCCACGATGGCCGGCCAGTGCGATGGCCCGCGCGGCGTGCTGCCGATGCCCCAGGCGAGCATCAGGTCGGTAATCGCGCTTTCCACTTCATAGCGGGTGAGGTGGAATATATCCTCCTCCACGCCCTGCGGCCCGAAGAAGCCATGTTCCACGAACAGCCGGCCGAACTCCCTGATCTTGTTGAAGAACAGGTTGGTGTACCAATGTTCGCAGTAGAACTTGTGCCCTTCGACGTACGGGAACACGCGGTGCGCCAGTTCGATCAGCTGATCGTAAGTCGCGCGGTCCTCGTCGGTATCCAGCAGTTCGCGGTAATCGGCCACCAGCTGGTTGCGTTCTTCCACCAGCTGCGCGGTCGGGCGTTCGATGTTTTCGCCCTTCTTCACCTTGTCGATATAACCGGGCAGGGCCGCGAACGGCATCGACAGGTCATCCTGCCAGCTGCGGTGATAATGGTAGAACCCGTCACCACTGGACACGTTGAACCACGGGTTGCGGCTGGTTTCCAGGTCGGCCAGCCAGTCCTTCCCGCTGCCAACCTGGTCGAGATCGGCCAGCACGGTGTCGATATCCATGTCGTCGGTGAAATGGTGGTCCACCCCCAGTTCCACCGCACGGCGGGCGAGGCGCTTCACCTCTTCATCCGGGCGGAAGATTTCCGCTTCCATGCCCGCGACCATGCGGCTGATCGCCTGGTCCGAAATCTCCGGGAAGGCCTTCTTGCAGAAATCGAAGAAGGTCATGTACGCGCCATAACCCAGCAGCAGGAATTCGAAGTGATGGTGCCACATCCGGTGGTACCCTTCGATCTGCTTCTGGTAGATATCGAGCAGCGAATGGTTGGTGGCCACGCCCTTGCCGGTGTGGGTCGTTTCAATCGGTTCGTATTTGGGCAGGCTGGGCACGGCGAGCGCTTGCGCATCCGCGATCAGCGCCTTCATCTTCACCTTCCACTCGTCGTAAAGGCGTTCCCAGTTTTCGTAGTAATAGAAGGCGCGCTGCTGGAATTCGCCGACCCGTTCGGCAATTTCCTCAGGGTCCGTCACGGCCACCCCGCCGATGTAGACGCGGCCGTTGATGAAACGGTGTTCCACGCCCTTGGCAGTCGGCAGCACGTGCACGCGGGTGTTGAACGCGCCCATCGCGACATAGGCCGCTTCCGCCGTGATCATGTCGAAGTGATGCATCGGTTCGGGGAAATGCATCGAGTTATAGAACCAGAACTTGCCGTCATCTTCCGGCACGAACTGCGAATAATAGGGATGGCTGGCCTGCGCCCCTTCCGTTCCCGGCACGACCTTCAGGGAACTCGGGAGCGGAAAGCTCTTGGCATCGGACATTGGTGGCACCTCTCTCGAAGGTTATGCGACCCGGCCGGTCCTTTGCGGATCCTGGCACAGGGCTCTCTTGATTGCTCACAGGTCTAACCCGCCGGGCGCAATCCTGTGAGGATTCCCGCGCATCGGCTGTGGGACAATCGCGCAGCGCGGGCAGACGGCTTCAATTCTGTCGCGCGCGCTGGCAAGGCGGGCGCGTGACCACCACTGAAAGCTTCCTGCTGGCGCTGCTGGCAATCTTCACCCTGCCATACCTGGCCTGGCGGCTGGGGCGGACCGATGCCCATCTGCCGCTGGTGGTGGTGCAGATCCTGGCCGGGGTCCTGCTGGGGCCGGGGCTGCTGGGCGGGGTGTTTCCGGCTGTCTATGGCGCCGTGTTCACGCCCGATACCGTTGCCGCGCTGAATGGCCTGGCCTGGTGGGGAATCATGCTGTTCGTGTTCCTGGCCGGGCTGGAACTGGACCCGGCCGATGCCTGGGCCCACCGGCGGGAAACCGGCATAACCGCAGGCCTGGCGCTGATCGTGCCGCTGCTGACCGGCAGCGCGGCGGCGGCATTGCTGCTGTTGACGCCGGGCTGGACCGGCCCTCAGGCGCAGACCTGGCAGGCGGTGCTGGGCTTGGGCATGGCCTGTGCCGTTACCGCCCTGCCGATCCTGCTGCTGCTGATGGAACGGATGGGTATCCTGCGCGATCCGCTGGGCCAGCGGCTGCTGCGCTATGCCAGCCTGGATGACGTGGCGATATGGGGCGTGCTGGCCCTGATCCTGCTGGATTGGGACCGGATCGAGCGGCAGGCGCTGTTCCTGGCGGGCTTTGCGGCCACGGCCTGGCTGCTGCGCCGGCTGATGGCCCGGCTGCCGGAAAGCGACCGCTGGTATCTCGCCTTCGGCTGGTTGGCGCTGTGCGGCTTTGCGGCGGATTGGGCCGGGCTGCACTTCATGGTCGGCGGGTTCCTGGCCGGGGTGGTGCTGGACGGGAAATGGTTCAACCGGGGCCAGCTGGATACCTTCCGCCACTTGCTGTTGCTGGCGGTGACGCCAGTCTATTTCCTCAGCACCGGATTGAAGACGCAGTGGGGCATGGGCGGCCTGGCCGTGCTGGGCGCGGCGGCACTGCTGCTGGTGGCATCGGTTGGGGGCAAGTTGCTGGGCGTGCGGCTGGCCGGGAGGATCCTTGGCTGGCCCAGGGGTGAAGCGAGCGTGATCGGCTGGCTGTTGCAGACCAAGGCGCTGATCATGATCATCTTTGCCAACGTGCTGCTGGACCGGCAGATCATCAGCGCGGCCTGTTTTACCGCGCTGCTGCTGATGGCGCTGGCCAGTACGGTGTTGACCACGCCAATGGTGCGCCGGGCTCTTGCGCGGCAGGGGCAACAAGGCGCACCATAGCAGCGATTGACTGGGCAGGGGCATCACCATGGGCTTACCGCATAACGAGCGGCACAACGTCGGCCGCATCGGCTGGCTGCGCGCGGCGGTGCTGGGGGCAAATGACGGCATCGTCTCAACCGCCAGCCTTGTGGTTGGCGTGGCCTCGGCTTCTGCCGGGAAACCGGAGATCCTGCTGGCGGGGTTTGCCGGCCTCGCCGCCGGGGCGCTGTCGATGGCAGCAGGGGAATATGTCTCTGTCAGTTCCCAATCCGACACCGAAAATGCCGATCTTGCCCGCGAACGTGCCGAACTGAGAGACCAGCCAGAATTCGAACGCGAGGAACTGGCGCAAGTCTACATCGCGCGCGGCGTGGACCCGGTACTGGCCGGGCAGGTGGCGGACCAGATGACGGCGCATGATGCGCTGGCCATTCACGCCCGCGACGAACTCGGCATTTCGGATCTGACCACGGCGCGGCCGCTGCAGGCGGCCGTGGCCTCTGCCGCCACATTCACAGTGGGCGCTGCGCTCCCCTTGGTGGCGGTCCTGCTCAGTCCGCTGTCGCTGCTGGTCTGGACGGTCAGCGGGGCAGCCCTGGTGTTCCTGGCCCTGCTGGGCGTGCTGGGGGCAAGGGCGGGCGGCGCGCCGGTGGGCCGATCGGTCGCCCGCGTCACGTTCTGGGGAGCGCTGGCGATGGCGGTAACAGCTGGCGTCGGCGCGCTGTTCGGGCTCGCCGCCTGACCCGCCCGGCTAACCTGCGGTGGGGGCCAGCGGGCTGGTGTTGTCCTTGCAGGCTTCATAGACTTTGGCGATGGCGGCGCGGGCACCGCCAATGGCGAAGCTCATCTGCACCGGCGCCTGCTTGAACGGACGCAGGGTGATGTCGAGCTTCTGCCCGTCGGCAATCTTTTCCAGCAGCCGGGTCAATGACCGTTCGGAATGCTGGTTTACGGCCATCGCGAAACGGTCGTTGAAACGCAGGTTGTCATCATAAGGGCCGCCATCGTCGACCTGGACCAGCACTTCGCGGCTTTCGAAGCGACCATTGGCCAGCGGGGCGGCAATGGGGGCCTTGGCAACGAATACTGCCAGCACCTTGCCCTTGCCCGGCTTGTCGCATTTCAGGATCAGCTGCGCGCCATCCTTGGCAATTACGAAGGCCTGCAACGGGGCGCTGCCATCTTCGTAATACTGCCAGGTAGGTGTCTGAGCATGAACAGAAGTTGCGGCCACGGCCACGGCGGCAGCGATGATGGACTTTCGCATAATCTCCCCCCTCAACTGTTTTATGCGCCAACCATATAGCCTTTGCCGGCGGGCGACAATTGCCTCTGTTGGGCAGGCTGGGCGCGCCCGTTTGGCCAGGCGCGGACGGGTGCCGCGGAAAGAAAGATTAGGTAATGCAGGGGGCGCGTGCTACCCCGCATGGGCTGACGTCGAATTTTGCGACGGACATCGGCGCTATGTGTTCCGCTTTATGCGGCTGCTCCTGACGACGACTTCCTTTCGATTGACGACCTTACGCACGATCTGTTCCGCATGTTGCGGTACGGAAACCTATCGTTTCTTGAAAGGAAACACTTATGCCGATCGGCACCGTCAAATTCTTCAATATCGACAAGGGCTATGGATTCATTCAGCCGGACGACGGCGGCGCGGACAGCTTTGTCCACATCACCGCTGTGCAGGCTGCCGGGATGCAGTCCCTCGATAAGGATCAGCGCCTCACCTATGAAGTCGAGCAGGGCCGCAATGGCAAGGCTTCGGCTGTGAACCTGGCTTCGGCCTGACCCGGACCGGCAGGGCACGCCATGCGGCGGGCCCTGCCAGACCCGCCAGGAGGGCGTGCATGAGTCAGGATTCCGACTTTTTCGACCAAAGGGCGAAGGACGCTTCGGAACTGGCAGGGCACGCCATTCTGGACAATGTGCGTGACCGGGAACTGCGCTCTGCCGCAGCCTGGCGCGCCATGGCTGACCGGGCCCGCCGGGTGGAAAAATCCCGCCAGGCCGCGACCCTCGCCAGAGAGCAGGATCGCCTGCTGTTACAGGAAGCCGCTGACCTTGCAGCCGAACCGGTTGCAGAAAGCGAAGACTATGGATCTGAATGAACTGCTCGGCCGCCACCAGTTGGCGCTGATGGGTGCCCATGGCGCCCGCACCCCGTGCGCCCGCACCGCGCATGAAGGTCGTGCCGCCTTTTACGCTGATCGCATCCGCACCCTGCGGCAGACCAGCGGCGTCGCCCTTTACTGAGCTGTTACCGGCTTGGCGGCCGGCCTCCGCGCCATTCGCTGGGGGCAATGCCGAACCGCTTGCGGAATGCGCGGGCGAAATATCCCGGATCCAGGAACCCGCAGCGATAAGCGATTTCGCCAACCGACAGGCCGCTTCCGCGCGGATCGGTCAGCATGTCGCTGGCCCGGTCCAGCCGCGTGGCGTTCAGTTCCTGCACGAAACTGGTGCCGCTGCCAGCCAGCAGCGTTTGCAGGTACCGCTTCGAAATTCCCAGATCGGCCGAAACCCCTTCGGGTGACAGGTCGGGATCGGCAAAGTCGGTTTCGATCCGCCGCAGCACCCGGCGCGCCAGTTGCCCGCGATGGCGGCTTTCCCGCGCCGGTTCGTGGAAGCCCGTCGCCAGCGTCAACAGGGTGCCGACCTGTTCGGCAATCATCGGCCGGGGCAGGGGGCTGTCATCAATCCCGTCGACCATCGTTTCCAGCAGGCTGCCCAGCGGCGCGCCCCAGCCGGTCCGTGCGCTGACCGGGCGGCCCAGCAGGGCGCCGGCATCCGGCAGGTACCGTTCCAGCCAGCCCAGCGGCATCATCAGGTCCACCGCTTCGTGCGCGCTGTCCATTTCCATCTGGTAGAACCGGGTATTGTCCAGCAGCACGAATTCGCCCGGCTGCACGGTAAAGCGCTTGCCGCCTATCCGCGTCTTCAACGCGCCGTGGCGGGCATAGACCAGCTGGATCGACGGTGCCGCCCGGCCGGAAGTGGTGGAGCCACCGCCTTCGGGGCCGCAATGGACAACTCGTTGCGCCGGGGCCTGCAATTGCAGCAACCGCAATTGTCCGACACCATAGCTACACCAACGCGCCGCAAAACTGTCTGCATCGAACACGCAGACGTCGATCGGGGCAATGGTGCGCGCGGCCCAGTCCTGCCACTGGCTGATGGCATCCGGCCGGGCGAGCCCGGCGGAGGTCCAGCTGGCATCATCAGGGGCGCGGACTTCGGTCATGCGGAACAAGGTAGGCCGCTGCCAGGCGCGCGGCAAGCATACAGGATGGGCTGCGGCCCGATGGGAGATTCTCGATGCGCAAGTTGATGATAGTGGCGGCTGTGCTGGCGTTCTTGTCCGGCGGCTGTGCCACGGCCCGGCCGGACGCCCCGCTCGGGCCGATCAGTGTGCATGGCAACAAGCAGACGTTTGAAATCGCCCCGGTCCTGCTGGCTGCCGAACATTATTACCCCGGCGAAGCAACGGTCCGCATGGGCGGCATCCCCAACCTGGTGGGGGAACCGATGATCCAGGGCTTTGGCGAAACCGGCGTGGCAGATGTCGCGACCCATGCGGAAACCCAGGCCCTGCGTTATTCCGTGCGCCATCCGAACCTGCGCATCCTGATGAACGTGACCGAAGGGCTGTACCGCATCGTCGCTCGCCGCAGCGCCGGGATCGCCTCCGTCGCGGACCTGAAAGGCAAGCGGGTCGCCACGATCGAGCAGACCAGTTCCGGATACTTCCTGCAGCGGATGCTGGCGAAGGAAGGGCTCAGCTTTGCCGATATCGTGCCTGTGGCGGTCACCCCCCTGTCCGGCATGACCGAGGCCCTGCGCAAGGGCGAGGTCGATGCCGTGGTCATCTGGGAACCGGAGAGCGAAAACGCCGCGCAAGTGCTGGGCAGCGACCTGGTCGAATTCCACGGCGACGGGGTCTACCGCGAACTGTTCAACCTCAATTCCACCGCAGAGGCGCTGGCCGATCCGGTGCGGCGGGCCAGGATCGTGCGCTTCGTGCGCGGGGTGATTGATGCGGCTGCGGAAATCCGCCGTGATCCGGCGCGGGCCAAGCCGCTGGTGGTCACGGCCGGCAGCTTCGCCCCGCAGGACGTGGAAGAAAGCTGGAAACACCACCGCTGGAGCGCCAACCTGCCCGCCGACCTGCTGGACGTGCTGGTGGAAGAAGAAAAGTGGCTTGCCACCCGCGACAAGCGCGTGCCCCGCAGCCGGGAGCAACTGGCCACCCTGATCGACACGAGCATCTATGAAGAGGCGCTGCGGCTGGATATGAGGAGTCAATAAACACAACCGAGAGGACCATCGAATGCGCCTGATTGCCACTGAGGAAGCTTGGTCGATTCCCGAAGTCGCAGAAGAATTGCGCAAGGTGGCCAATGGCCCGTCGCAGAGCCTGGACAAGCTGCTGGTCAAGGGCATCTACGACGCGCCGCACGATACCTCCGGTTACGGCAAGCTGGATTTCCTGACCGGCCTGAAAGACGTTGAAGACCATCGCCTGCCGCAAATGGACCAGTACGGCGTCGATATGCACCTGCTGGCACTGACTGCCCCCGGCGTGCAGATGTTCGATGCCGATACCGCGATGGACCTCGCCATGTTGGCCAACGACAAGCTGGCCGAGATTTGCCGCAAGCATCCCAAGCGCTTTGCCGGCCTCGCCAGCTTTGCCCCGCACAGCCCCAAGCGTGCGGCGAAGGAAATGGAACGCGCGATCAAGGAACTGGGCCTCAACGGCTTCATGATCAACAGCCATACCAATGGCGAATACCTCGACGATCCGAAGTTCTGGCCGATCCTGGAAGCGGCCGAGGCGCTGGATCGCACCATCTACATCCACCCGCGCGCCGCCAGCGACACCCTGAAGGGGCCGCTGCAGGATTACGGCATGGACAGCGCGATGTGGGGATACGGTGTGGAAGTGGGTACCCACGCGGTGCGGATGATGGCGGGCGGGGTGTTCGACGCCTTCCCCAAACTGAAGATCTGCATCGGCCACATGGGGGAAGCGGTGCCGTTCTGGCTGTGGCGGATCAACTTCATGAACAGCCGCGCGCAAGCCGTGGGCCGCGCCAAAAAGACCCAGCGCAGCATGGCGGAATACTTCGTGGAGAATTTTGTCATCACCACCAGCGGCGTAGAGGACAACCTCGCCCTGCGGTATTCGATCGACAAGCTGGGGATCGATAACGTGATGTGGGCGATCGATTATCCGTACCAGCCGATGCAGCCGGCGGTGGATTTCATCAACCAGTTCCCCTGCACCGATGCAGAGCGCCATGCGCTGTGCCACGGCAATGCCGAACGGGTGTTCCACATCGCGCCCGAGTGAAGGCTCGACAGCGCGGGGGCACGGCTTAGGATGGCGGCATGACCACACCCCTGTCCGGCCTCCGCGTTGTCGAACTCGCCCGTATCCTCGCCGGTCCATGGGCCGGGCAGGTGCTGGCGGACCTGGGTGCCGAGGTGATCAAGGTCGAAAGTCCGGAGGGCGACGATACCCGCCGTTGGGGCCCGCCGTTCGTGCAGAACCCCGATGGCACACAAGATGCCGCCTATTTCCACGCAGCCAACCGCGGCAAGGCGAGCGTGGTGGCGGATTTCGCCACGGAGGACGGGCGGGCCCAAGTGCTCGACCTGGTGCGCGATGCCGATGTGCTGATCGAGAATTTCAAGCTGGGCGGCCTGGCCAAATATGGCCTCGACTATGCCAGCCTGCGGGCGGTCAATCCGCGCCTCGTGTATTGTTCAATCACCGGGTTCGGGCAGGATGGCCCTTACGCCACGCGCGCCGGTTATGACTTCATTGTTCAGGGCATGGGCGGGATCATGGACCTGACCGGCAATCCGGCGGGGCCGCCGCAAAAGATTGGCGTGGCCTACGCCGATATCCTGACCGGGCTTTACGCGGTGATCGCGATCCAGGCGGCGCTGCGCCAGCGGGACAAAACGGGGCAGGGCCAGCATATCGACATGGCGCTGATGGACGTGATGGTGGGCACGCTCGCCAATCAGGCGATGAACGCGCTGGTATCCGGCACGTCGCCGACCCGGCTGGGCAACGCCCACCCCAACATCGCGCCTTATGAAGCCTTCCCGGTGGCGGACGGCTGGCTGATCATCGCGGTCGGCAACGACGCGCAGTTTGAACGCCTGGCGGACCTGATCGACCTGTCGGCCAATCCGGCCTGGGCCACCAACGCGGGCCGGGTGGCGGACCGGCAGGCACTTTCTGCCGAAATTGCTTCCCGCACGCAGGATTGGGAGCGGGACGCCTTGCTGGCCGACCTGGAGGAACAGGGCATCCCCGCCGGGCCGATCAACACGGTCGAACAGGCGCTGGCCGATCCGCAGGTTGTTGCCCGCGGGATGGTGCTGGATCTTGGTGCTGGCTTGCGGGGATTGCGCACCCCGATACGCTTTTCCGATGCGGAACTGGCCGCGCCGCGCCGATCACCGGCCTTGGGAGAGAACACATGAGCCTGACGCGCCACCTGGTTGACCCGGAAATCGCCCCGCTGCTGGAAATGCCGGACCGGGCGATCAACGCCGAAACGCTGGTCGCCATTCGCCAGGATCCGATGTTCACCGGCGAAGGACTGCCCCCGCCGCCGTTCCCGGTAAGCGAGGCCTTCGCCCACGTGCCCGGCGCGCCCGACGTGAAGCTGCTGGTGATGAACCCGCCATCTGCCAACACCGCGCGCGGCGCGATCCTGCATCTGCATGGCGGCGGCATGGTGGTGGGCACCACCGTGGCGGCGCTGGCGTCCAAGCCGGCACTGGCCCTGCAGCACGATTGCGTGATCGTATCGGTCGAATACCGGCTGGCCCCGGAAACGCCGTTCCCCGGCCCGCAGGAGGATAACTACGCCGCGCTGTTGTGGCTGGTGGCCAATGCCGCATCGCTGGGCGTAGATCCGCGGCGGATCGTCCTGATGGGGGAAAGCGCGGGCGGCGGACTGGCGGCTTCGCTGGCCCTGATGGTGCGCGACCGGTTCCACACTGGCCACCCGCCCAAGCTGGCCGGGCAAGTGCTGGTTTACCCGATGCTGGACTGGCGCACGGGCGGCCCGGATGATCTTTACGCCAACCGCCACACCGGCGAATTCATCTGGACGCGGGAAAAGAACCGGTTTGGCTGGGAAGCCTTGCGCGGGGATTACGGCGTGGACGATGCCTGCAAGGGCTGGTTCTCGCCCGCACTGGCTGACGATCTTGCCCACTTGCCGCCAACCTACATCAGCACCGGGGCGCTCGACCTGTTCCTGGATGAAGACCTGGACTATGCCCGCCGCCTGGTTGACGCGGGGGTGCCGACGGAAGTGCACGTGTACCCCGGCGCAATCCATGCCTTTGACATGGTGCCCGGCACCACGATCGGTGAACAGGCAGCGCAGGATCTGGCCAGGGCGTTGAAGCGGCTGCTTGGCTGAAACGCGGCGGGGGCTGCCGTCGATTACAAATGCTGTCATCCCGCTGCGCGCCCTTGGGCCGCGCCCGGTTTTCGCATACCCCGCGCTCAGGAACTACGGGGCTCTGGGGGGATCTATGCGCGGCATGAAACTGGCACTGGCCACAGCGGCGCTGTTTCTGGGCGCGGCCGCGCTGGCAGAAGAAGCGCCGCAGCCGCGGTGCGAAATGACCTATCGCGCCTCCACCGGGCTGGTCGATCTGGTCCGCAAACAGGGAGTTTCTTTCCCGGGCTATGACGATCTGTGCACCCGCCTGCGCAATGGCAATCTGGGGGTGACCGTGATCGAAGGCAAAGGCGTGGTGGGGGATCGAAGTTACGCGCTGGTTGCCGTCGCCCTGTATGACCGCTCAAGCAGCACCGACGGAACGACCAAGGCCACCGACACCACCTTCGACCAGCGCACCGATGGCGATGCAGTGGACGAAACAATGATCCGTTCGCTGACCGGGGCATTGGAGGAAATTGCCGCCAACCCTGAAAGCTACGTTCGCGGCGTGCGTGATGAACAGGTGCGATTGCGCCAGGCCTTGCAACGCCCCCTCGCCAGCGCGGAGCCTGGCCCGCAAGTGGCGGCCGGGGACGGGCCCTGCGCTTACACCTATCAAACATCCGCCCGGATGAACGGCCTGCTGCAGACCTGGCCTGCCTTCAGTTTTCCCGGCAGCGGTGATTTCTGCCGCCGGATGGCGCGGGAAGGGGTGGGCTTGCGGATTATCGAAGCCGGTGGCGAAATGGCTGAACGGTCTTATGGCTGGGTGTCCGTCGGCCTGTACGACATCGCCACTAGCATCGATGGCGAGTTCCGCCAGGTGGTGATCAACACCAACGAAGACCATGGCCCGCAGGCGCAGGAAACTGCCTTGAAGGATGCGCTGACCGGCGCGGTCACTTCGCTGGCGCGCCAGGGCGACATGGCCTTTGCCGCCGTGCCGGAAGAAGTTGCCCGGTTGCGCCAGGCCTATGCCAATTGATGGCATAGGCCGTCAGGCAACCGGCCGCCGTACCGTGGCGTATTGTCGGGACGCGCGCACCAATCCGACTTGTTTCCCCGCCTTCAGCCGTGCCGGTTGGTTGACCTGAACATCAGGTGGGATTGCGCACGATATCGCCGTTGTCGTCGGCCTGCGGGCTGGGCATCTGGCCCATGTTGACGCTGATCGTGTGGATGTTGCGCAAGTGATCGTCGATATAGCGGAAGGTGTGGCTGTCCGGCATCCCGCTGGCGGAATTGCCGAACCGGCAGAACACGTTGATCACGCCCATTTCCTCGTCCACCAGGTAATCGCGGTTGACGATGTACAGCAC
This sequence comes from Croceibacterium sp., assembly GCA_049791695.1. Lineage (GTDB taxonomy): Bacteria > Pseudomonadota > Alphaproteobacteria > Sphingomonadales > Sphingomonadaceae > Croceibacterium_C. Next base: position 4,914 of record JBARAF010000028.1, on the reverse strand, counting down.
GCCCGGCGGCATCCCGATTTCGCAGCTGGCATCGGGCTTGCCTGCGCGGTTGGTATAGGCGCCGCCTTCCAGCCGGGCGCAGGGGGTGCCCCAGGGGATATCGGTGAACTTGTCGGCAAAGCCATCGAGGTACGCATTGGCACCGCGGATCATCTCGCGCGGCAGGGTCCGCTGATACGGATTGAGCGGGGACCAGTTTTCACCCTTGGTATATTTGAGATAGGCATTGGCGTTGAACAGCCAGTCACCCTTGTCCGTCACCAGGCTGTCGACGCGGATCACCTGGCCCTGATGCAGGTACAGCCGGGTGCCGATTACGTACTGGTGTGAACCCTGCGTAACGATCACTTCGGTGAAGGTCTTGCACCGCTTGTCATCGTGAAAGCTCATCGCATTGGCCACCGGCAGGGCCGTGTTCCACATGCCGGCTCCGCGTTCCACGGTGACCATGTTTTCCAGGTAACGGGCATTGGCGGCCAGCGGCAGCGCGGAGAGATCGCCCTTCTTCTGCCCTTCGACATAGGCTGCCGTGGCGGCCTTCAGTTCGGAGCGGGTGCAGGTGGGGCGATCGGGCAACGGCGCGAACGGATTGGCCGGTGCGCCCTGAGCCAGCGCCGGAGTGGCGGTGCAGGCGAGCAGTGCGGCGAGTGCATATCTGCGAAACATTGGTATCCCCCTGAAAGGTCTGGCTGATCCTGCGCCGGATCGGCTGGTCACGTCATTGCGCTGGCTCAACACCAGGGTCTATCGGGCGTCCTGCGGTTCTTCGCTGCGGCACTGTTCGTAAGTGCTCCAGCCGGAACAAACGCCGTAAGGCCCCCGGATGAAGATCGCTTCGATCCGGCTGATCTGACCCTTTTCCACCTTGAACAGTTCGCCCAGTTGCCAGGTCCAGTTGATCGGCCGGTGATCAAAGAAGGCGAAAGCGAACACGATCCCGCGTTCCCGGTCCACCGCCACGATCCGCCGGTCGCGAATGGACGTGACCGCGCCGATCAGCGAGGTTTCCAGCTGCTTCCTGCACCCGGCACCGGCCAGCGATTGCTGCGGGCCGACGATCATCATGCCGTTTTCGTACCGCTGGCAATCGTCGGTGAAGGGGTAATAATCCTTGCCCGTGTTGCGCTCCACCGCTTCGAAATAAGCGTTGCCCACGGCGACCAGGTCCGACCGGCTCATCCGTTCGGCGGCGGGGATGGGTTGGGCAAACCGTTCACTGGGCGCCCCGAGTTTTTCCACGGCGGCACCGGTGGCGGAAAAGATGCTGGCAGGGGCCGCGGCATTGTTGCCCAGCGGACGGTCGGGCCGGGCGGCGATCTGTTCGATTTCCGTGATCCTGCCATCGACGATCCGCAGCCGCAGCGACAGGCCGACCAGTTCCGGCGGCCGCGTGGGGCCGGTGGCAGAGGAACTCGCCTGTTCCAGCACCGTGCCGAGGAAGGCGACGTTCTGCGTTTCCACATCAGGCACGATCAGCTTGTACTGGCCGACCCCGGTGGCGGTGGCCCACAAGCCTTCATTGCCGAGCGGCATTTCCATGCCGTTTTCCGTGAAGCGCGCATTGGGGGCGAACAGCGCCGGATCAACCTTCCCATCCGCCATCGCCTGCAGATACCGGCTGACGAACTGTTCCAGGCACGCACGCTGGCAGGAGTTCTGTTCCACCGGCGGCATGGGATAGGACGGTTGCGCTGCCGCTGGAATGGCCGCCACGGCCATGACACCCGCCACGGCAAACCGCATCGCTTTGAAAACCGGCATACCTGCCCCCCCTGAAACCGCGCGGCTTTTGCCGCTGTCGGGCAGGGTGTACTACGAAAGGTGGCGCTTGCGAACTGTCCGCCGGGTAAACAATTGTCGCAAGCCAATCAGGTGTCGCGATCCTGCCTTTCCTCGGCGCGATCGGTGCCCCGGCGCCAGGGGAACCGGCCCTCGATTTCCGTTTCCAGCGCGAAGCTCAACAGGGTGCGGATCACCACGATGACCGCCAGCAGGCCCACGCTTTCCCAGGTCAGCGGCGCGGTGACCGTGGCGATGATGTCTGCCCCCACCAGCAGTTCCAGCCCGATCAGGATGCCCCGGCCAAGGTTGGCGCGGTAATCCGAATAGGCGCTGCCGCGCCGGGCCCGCAGGTCGGCCAGGAACTTGATCGTGGCATAGACCACCGCGATCAGGATCGCCGCCACGCCCATCACTTCCAGCAACCGGGAGACCGGTTCCATCAGGTGCATGAAGCTGTCTGTGGCGCCGTCGCGCATCGGTCAGGCGCGCGGCCGGTTGGCCAGCAGGTCATCCACCACCGCCGGATCGGCCAGGGTGCTGGTATCGCCCAGGTTGCCGGTGTCATTCTCCGCAATCTTGCGCAGGATCCGGCGCATGATCTTGCCCGAACGGGTTTTCGGCAGGCCGGGGGCGAACTGGATTACGTCCGGCGTGGCGATCGGGCCGATTTCGTGGCGGACCCATTTCACCAGCGCCTTGCGCAGTTCCTCGGTGGGGTCGACGCCCGCGTTGGGGGTGACATAGGCATAGATGCCCTGGCCCTTGATCTCGTGTGGCATCCCCACCACCGCCGCTTCGGCGACGTCCTCGTGCGCCACCAGTGCGCTTTCGATTTCGGCAGTGCCCATCCGGTGGCCGGACACGTTGATCACATCGTCGATCCGGCCGGTGATCCAGTAATAGCCGTCTTCGTCCCGGCGGCAGCCGTCGCCGGTGAAATAGGTGCCGGGATAAGTGCTGAAATAGGTCTGGAAGAACCGTTCATCGTCGCCATAAACGGTCCGCATCTGCCCGGGCCAGCTGTCGGTGATGACCAGCGCCCCTTCACTGGCACCGTGCAGCAGCTCGCCCGTGGCCGCATCGACCAGCGCCGGCTGCACCCCGAACATCGGCGTGCTGGCACTGCCCGGCTTCAGGTCGGTTGCGCCGGGCAGGGGGGTGATCATGTGGCCGCCGGTTTCGGTCTGCCACCAGGTGTCCACGATCGGGCAGCGCTCGCCGCCAACCACGCGCCAGTACCACTCCCAGGCTTCGGGGTTGATCGGTTCGCCCACGCTGCCGAGCAGTTTCAGTGAAGACCGGCTGGTGCGCGAAACCCAGTCATCCCCTTCGCGCATCAGGGCGCGCAGGGCCGTGGGGGCGGCGTAGAATTGCGCCACCTGGTATTTGTCCACCACCTGCCAGAAGCGGCTGAAATCGGGGTAATTGGGCACGCCGCCAAACATCAGCGTGGTGCCGCCATTGGCCAGCGGGCCATAGACGACATAGGAATGGCCGGTGACCCAGCCAATATCCGCTGCGCACCAATAGATGTCGGCCGGCTGCCCTTCCGGGGCGCGGTAATCGAAGGTGTAGAGGTGGGTCATGCTGGTCCACACCGCATAACCGCCGGTGGTGTGCAGCACGCCCTTGGGCTTGCCGGTGGAGCCACTGGTGTAAAGGATGAACAGCGGATCTTCGGCGTTCATTTCCTCCGCCGGGCAGTCGGGCGATGCGGCCGCCACGGCATCATGCCACCACAGGTCGCGGCCTTCCGACATCGGCACTTCGGCGGGGGCGGTTTTCACCACCACCACCGTGGTCACGCCCGCAGCGTGCTTTTCCAGCACTTCGTCGACATTGGCCTTCAGTTCTGTCCGCCGTCCACCACGCATCCCGCAGTCAGAGGTGATCACCACAGCGCTGGCGCAATCGTCGATCCGGCTGCCAAGCGCTTCGGGCGAAAATCCACCGAACACCACCGAATGGATCGCCCCGATCCGCGCGCAGGCGAGCATCGCCACCGCCGCTTCCGGGATCATCGGCATGTAGATGGTGACCCGGTCTCCCTTCTTGACGCCGCGTCCCTTCAGCACATTGGCGAAGCGGCAGGTTTCATCATGCAGTTCGCGGTAAGTGATGAAGCGGTTGGGATCGGTCGGTTCGTCGGGTTCGAAGATGATCGCGGTCTGGTCCCCGCGGGTGGCCAGGTGCCGGTCCAGGCAATTGGCGGCCAGGTTCAGGGTGCCATCCTCGAACCAGCGGATATGGAAATCGTCGGCGTTGAAGCTCGTGTCCTTCACCTTGGTGAAGGGCTTGATCCAGTCGATCCGCTGGGCCTCATCCCGCCAGAAACCATCCGGATCTTCCACCGAACGGCGATACATTTCCTGGTAGCGTTCCCGGTTGATCAGGGCGTTCTCGGCCCATTCCTGCGGCACCGGGTGGATGGTGGCGGACATACCTGTGAAATCCCTCTCGCTAAACTTAGCCTGCTAAGTAACGTGGCGCAGCTTACAAGGGAATGGCTAAGCCGCACGGTTTGGCGGCGCAAGGGGCGGGATTGTCCGGCTTCAGCGCCACAGTGCATTCAGCGCCGGCAACAGGTGCGGTCGGTGACTTTCCGGCACCCGCGACAGCAGGTCGGCTTCGAACGCTTCGATCACCGGCAACGCCTCTGCCAGGGCCGACTGGCCCTGCGGGGTCAGCGACAGGCCTTGTGACTTGCCGTCGATCGGGGCGCGGGCGATGTGGCCCGCATCTTCCAGCTTTTTCAGCAACGGCACCATGTTGGCGCGTTGGATATCCAGTTCGCGGCCCAGCGCGCTGGCGGTGATGCCGGGGTTGGTATCGATCAGGATCAGTGCGGAAAAATCCACTTGCCGGAACCCCAGCGGGGCCAGCCGCGCGGCCAGTTCCGCCATGGTGGCGTTGGCGGCGCGGCGCAGCGCGTAACCGGGGTAGCGGGGCAGACTGTCTTTCATTGCGGGCAATATAAGGATTGTTGTTGCTGATAGCAATCCATCGGTTTATGGGCGCCGTCATCGCGGCCGGGAACGCGGCTGCCGAGTCGAATCTAAACCAGGAGAGACATCATGGCCCAGCCGTCCCAGCCCGATCCCCGTCCGGAAGAAGAAACCGTCGCCTACGAAG
>JBARAF010000027.1:0-6778 GCA_049791695.1 Croceibacterium sp. | reverse complement strand
GGGCCCGGCGCTGGCCCCGCTGTGCGGCGGGGCGGAACCGCTGGTGCGGGTGATCGAACCGGAAAAGATCGTGGAAGGGGCGCTGGCCGCCCGTATCGGCGCGCTTGCCTGCAATGCCTTGCTGGCCCACGGGCGCGGCGGAGATCGCACCCTGCTGTCGATCGACGGCCGCGCCGTGCTGGCCCAGCTTGACCGCGCCTTTGGCGGCAATGGCATGGTGGCCGACGAACTGCCGCGCACGCTGCCGCGCAGCGCCGATATCTTCGCCCGCCGCCTTGAAGCGATTGCGGCCGAGGCCCTTGGGCAGGCCTTGGGCCTGGCGGCAACCGAAATGCCGCGCATCGCCGCGCGCGACGGCCAGTACCGGATGCTGGCCCCGTTCCCCGCAGGGGCCGAACTGGCAATGCTGGCGCTGGAAATCCGCGAGGCCGAAGCGGGCGAGCCGTGGCTGATGCTGCTGGCAACCCGCTTTGCCGCGCTGCCGCGCCTGCTGGGGGACCGCCCGCGCGGCCCTGCCCGCGCCGCCGGCACCGCCGCTTCGCCCATGGACGAACCCTTTGCCGGGATGCTTCTGCCGCTGGAAGCGCGGCTGGTGGACATGCCGATCAAGCTGAGCCGCCTGGCGGGCCTGAAGCCGGGCATGACCCTGCCGATCGCGCTGGACCGGCAAGTGCCGCTGCGCATCGGCAATGCCGTGGTGGCGCGCGGCACGGTGGGCGACATCGATGACCGGATCGCCCTGCAGATTACCCAGACAATGCTGACCCCGAAGGACCCGAAATGATGCATGACCCGACCGGCTTCGGCCTGATTCAGGATATCGACGTCCGCCTGACGGTGGAACTGGGCCGCACCTCCATGCGCCTGCGCGACGTGTTGGGCCTGGGCGAAGAAAGCGTCGTGATGCTGGACCGGCTGACCGACGAACCGCTCGACATCATGGTCAATGGCACGCTGATCGCCCGCGGCGAAGTGGTGGCTGAAGGCAACCGGTTTGGCCTGCGGATCATCGAACTGGCCAATGGCTCCGGCCAGTCGCAGCAGGCTGCCGGCTGATGGTCTGGTACGTCCTCAAGCTGCTGATCCTGCTGCCGCTGATCGGCGGAATGATCTGGGGCAGCCTGAAACTTGCCCAGCGGATGCAGGGCAAGCTGGGCGCGCCGCAAGCGGGCAACAAGGCGGTGCGGATCGTGGAAACGACTATGCTCAGCCCCACCTTGCGGCTGGCAGTGATCGAATTTCACGGCCGCGAAATCCTCGTTTCGACCAGCCGCGCCGGGCTGACCCGCCTGGCCGAAGCCCCCGCCCGTGCGCGGGTGGAGGATGCCGCGTGAAGCGCCTCGCCCTGCTGACCGCAGCATTCGCCGCCCTGATCGCCCCCGCTGCGGCCTGGGCGCAGGATGCCGCTGCTGCCGTTGCCGCACAGGCCCCGGTCGCCGCTTCCGGGGCGCTGGACCGCGCCTTTGGCGAACTGGGCGGGGCCGGTGGCCAACCGCTCAGCATGTCGCTGCAACTGCTGCTGGTGATGGGGCTGCTGACAGTCCTGCCCAGCCTGATCCTGATGATGACCAGCTTCACCCGCATCCTGGTGGTGCTGTCGATCCTGCGGCAGGCCCTGGGCCTGCAACAAAGCCCGCCGAACCAGGTGCTGATCGGCCTGTCGCTGTTCCTCAGCCTGTTCGTGATGGCGCCCACGCTGGAACGGGTGAACGATATGGCCATCGCCCCCTATTCCGCCGGGACCATGAATGCCGAACAGGCGATCGAGGTGGCGGGCGGTGAATTTCACAAGTTCATGATCAAGCAGACCCGCGAAACCGACCTCGCGATGTTTGCCGACATTGCCGACGCGCCGAAGTTTGCCAGCGCCGCCGAGGTGCCGTTTTCGATCCTGCTGCCGGCCTTCGTCACCAGTGAATTGAAAACCGCGTTCCAGATCGGCTTCATGCTGTTCCTGCCATTCCTGGTGATCGACCTGGTCGTGTCATCGGTGCTGATGAGCCTGGGCATGATGATGATGAGCCCGATGATCGTGTCGCTGCCCTTCAAGCTGCTGCTGTTCGTCCTGGTTGATGGCTGGGCGCTCTTGATGGGCAGCCTGGCCGCCAGCTTCGTGTGAGGAAGCCCGAGATGGAAGAACTTCCCCTGATGCTGTCGCTGGCGGACCGGATGCTGTGGACCACGGCGCTGGTCGCCGCCCCGGTGCTGCTGGCCAGCCTGGCCGTGGGCCTGGTGATCGGCGTGATCCAGGCGGCTACCTCGGTCAGCGAACAGACCCTGACCTTCGTGCCCAAACTGGCCGCCATTGCCGTGGTGCTGGTGCTGATGGGCGCATCGATGCTGGGGCTGGTTGGCGAATTCCTGCAGGACATCTTCGCCGAAATCGCCCGGATCGGCGGATGAACGGCATGGACTTTGGCGTGGGCGCGCTGGAAGCGGATTTCTGGCGTGTCGTGTTCCTGATGACCCGCACCGGTGGGGCGCTGATTGCAGCGCCCTTCTTCGGCGCGGCGGGGGTGCCCCCCACGGTGCGCCTGTGCCTCGTCGGCGCGCTGGCGGTTTTCGTAGCTGCGTGGCTGCCCGCCGTTACCCCGCCGGCAGACCTGCTGTCCGCCCCCGGCCTGCTGGCCATTGCGGGCGAAGTGCTGGTGGGCCTGGCGCTGGGCTTTGTGTTGCAGATCGCCTTTGCCGGGCCGGTCATCGCGGCCGAAGTGATCAGCGGCGCCATGGGTATGAGCATGACGATGACCGGCGATCCCGCATCGGGCGGCAGCACCACGGCCATCGGCCAGTACTTCACTGTCGTGCTGGTGCTGGTGTTCCTGTCGATGGGCGGGCACCTGCATTACCTGGCCCTGGTGGTGGACAGTTACCGCAGCTTCCCGCCCGGCCAGACCTGGCTGGGCCCGGAGCGGCTGGAGATGATCGTCGGCTTCGGCAGCGAGATGTTCGTCACCGCGCTGCGCATGGCGCTGCCGGTCACGCTGGTGCTGCTGCTGGTGCAGATCGTCACCGGGGTGCTCAGCCGGTCCGCTCCGTCGCTCAACCTGTTTGCGCTCGGCCTTCCGGCTGGCGTGCTGGCGGGCCTGGGCGCGCTGATCATCGCCGCGCCGATCATCTATGACCAGTTTGCCGAATTGTCCGAAAGCGCGCTGGAACAGTCGCAGGCGGTGATCGCCCGATGAGCGAGAGCGGCGAAAAGACCTTTGCCCCAAGCGAGAAGCGCAAACGCGACGCCGCCCTGAAGGGCGACGTGCTGCGCAGCCGCGAACTGTCCACTGCCGCCATCGTACTGCTGGGCGCGGCCTGGCTCAGCTTTGCCGGGCCTTGGCTGATGGGCCAGCTTTCCAGCCTGCTGCGCGCAGGCTTTACCTTTGACCGGGCCGAAGTTGCCCAGTTCGATCCCGGCGAAATGCTGCTCGACAGCCTGCTGGTGGCCCTGCCGCCGATTGCCACCATTGCCGTGCCGGTGATGCTGCTGGCACTGGTTACCCAGCTGGGTTTTGGCGAAGGGCGCTGGGTGGGCGCGAACGCGGGTTTCAAGGCCTCGCGCATCAACCCGCTGTCCGGGCTGAAGCGGATGTTCGGCGTTCAGGGCCTGATCGAGATCGCCAAGGGCCTGCTGAAAGTCGGCCTGCTGGGCACCATCGCCTGGCTGTGGGGGCAGGACTGGTTGCTGCGCGTCACCAGTATGGGCCGCGGCGCGCTGGCCCCGCAGTTGCAGGCCGGCTGGGGGGCGCTGATCTCGCTGCTGTTCGCCCTGGCCGCCGGGCTGGTGATCATCGCCCTGATCGACGTGCCGGTGCAGCTGCTGCGCCGCAACCAGCGCCTGATGATGAGCCTGCAGGACGTGCGCGACGAACACAAGGAAGCCGAAGGCTCGCCCGAAGCCAAGGCCCATCGCCGCCAGCGCCAGCGCGACATTGCCGCCAGCGGCGTGGCCAACGCGATGCGGCAGGCGCAATTCGTGCTGACCAACCCGACCCATTTTGCCGTGGCGATGATCTACGATCCCGACAAAGCCAACGCACCGCTGGTGCTGGCTAAGGGCCGCGGTGACAAGGCCGCCGCAATGAAGGAACTGGCCCGCGAATATGGCGTGCCGTTGCTGGAATTTCCGCAGCTGGCCCGCGCCGTCTATTACACCACCCGCGAAAACCAGACGATCCGCGAGGAACTCTATGCGGCAATTGCCTCGGTCCTGGCCTTCGTTTTCTCGCTCAAACGCGGGGAACAGCGGGCCATGCCGCAGATCGAAGTACCGGTGACCCTGCGCTTCGACGCCGATGGCCGTCTTGGCTCTTAACCCCCTGCCGGCGCAGCCGTTCTGACACCCATGGTCGATGCAACAACCTCATCCATTGTAAACACGCTCGGCGGTGGCAGCGGGATCGATATGACCGCGCTGGCGACGAACCTGGCCAATGCCCAGTTTGCGCTGCGCAGCCAGCGGCTGACCAGCAAGAGCGAAGTGCTCGACCGGCAGATTTCCGCTGCCTCCAGCCTGAAGAACACCCTGGCCACTTTCGCCACGGCACTGGGCGACCGGGTCCGCGCGGGCGATCTGGCGATTCAGGCAACCGTGGCCAACGGGTCCGTCGCCACGGCGACCAGCCCGGCAGGGACCAGCGGATCGGGCACATATACGCTGGAAGTGACCACCCTGGCCAAGGCGCAGACGCTGTCTGCCCCGGCCCTGGCTGCGGCCACCACACCCACCGGATCAGGCACCCTGACCTTTCGTTTCGGCGCGACCACGGCAGCCGGCTTTACTGAAGATGCGAGCCATGCCGCGGTGGACATCACCGTGCCCAGCGGCGCCACCCTGGCCGACGTGGCCGGGCTGATCAACGCGAAGAAAGCGGGCGTCACCGCCTATGTCGCCCAGACCGCCAGCGGTGCGCAGCTGGTGCTGAAAGGTGCCGAAGGCGCACAGAACGGCTTTATCGTCGAAGCGACCGAAACGGTTGGCGAAGAAGGCCTGGCCACCCTGGCCTGGGACCCCCGCGCCGCCGGAGATCCGACGCGGCTGATCGCGCAATCGGGCGATGCCGCGTTCAAGCTGGACGGGCTGGCCATGACCAGCGCCAGCAACGTGACGAAGCAGGTGGCCCCCGGCCTGCAACTGACCCTGACCGGCACCAACACCGGCAATCCGACGACGATCAAGTTCGGCAATGCCAATGACGCGGTGACCGGCGCAATGGCCGACATCGTGGGCGCACTGAACCAGATCGTTGCCGAACTGAATGCCGCGATGGACCCGGTCAACGGCGATCTTGCCCGCGATCCGGGGGCCAAGGCGCTGCGCCGCGCGCTGTCCACCCTGGGCGGCAGCGTGGTGATGCCCAATGCCGCCGCAACGGCACCGCGCACCCTGTCTGACCTGGGCCTGGCGATCGAGAAGGATGGCCACTTCCGGCTGGATAACACCCGTTTGCAGGCAACGCTGGAACGCGACCCGTCCGGGGTGGCAGCCATGTTCACCCCCGGCCTGTACGGCGTCTATGCCACGGTCGACAAACTGTCCCGCAGCGCCGCCAAGGCCGGCGATCCCGGAACGCTGGCGGGATCGATCAGCAAATACCAGAAGCAGGCGAGCAAGATCAGCCAGGACAGTGCCAAGCTGGTTGAACAGCAGGAACGGCTGCGCGCCAATCTGATCAGCCGCTTTGCCCACACCGATTCCATCGTCGGCACATCCCGGTCCACGCTGTCGTTCCTGCAAGGGCAGATCGACGCGTGGAATTCGCAGAACAACTAGGCTGAATGTCCATGCTCGCCGTAACCGACCCGAACGAAGCCTATCGCCGCAGCCAGCTCGACGCCCGCGTCCATGGCGGCAATCCGGCCGAACTGGTGCGCCTGTGCATGGAACACGTGATCGCCGGACTTGGCGGCGCGGTGCTGGCCCACCAGCGGGGGGAACCGACCCAGCGCAGCAAGGCGCTGACCCGCGCGCTGACCGCGCTGACCGCGCTGGAAATGGGCGTGGACCGCGATGCCGACCTTGCCCAGCCGCTGCTGCATTTCTATGGCGCGGCGCGGCAGAGCCTGCTTGCCAGCGTGACCGGGTTCGATCCGGCCGCGCTGTCAGCAATCCGGCGCGATTTCCTGGATATTTCCGGGGCAATGGGCGAACGTCAGGCTTCCTGAATTCCCGATATCGGGTGCAAAAAAGAAGGGCGCCGGTTGCGGTGCCATTTTTCGAATGCGGAAAACCGAAGCCAGTTGCCTGACAGGTGCCCGGCCAGTCCTGTTGCAAGCTGGCATACCGTTGGCGAAGTCCGTTTGCCGATGACGGTTGCCGGGCACTCTGCGCGCAGCAGGCCCAACCGCCTGCAGTTGGCCCATGTGGCTGGCGGCCACGGCGCATATCAGCGGCCCGATCGACGCCTGTTGCGCCTGATCGCTTGCTGCCCCCAGTACTGGCCCCCGCACTGGCCCTTGCCAAACGCCCCCCGCGCGGGGCAAACCGGCCGCGATGGACCAGACCGAACTTGACCGCTTCGTGGCCGCTGTCGGCACGCAGTTCCTGTTGCCCGACGGTGGGCAGGGCTTTCCCCTGACCTTGACCGAAGCCGCGCCGTTGCCGGTGTCCGGCCGCGCAGGCGGGGGATTCCGGCTGGAATTCACCGGGCCAACGGAACCGGTGCTGCCGCAAGGTACCTATGGCTTTGCGCTGGACGGGGAAGAACTGCCGATCTTCGTGGTCCCCGTGGCGAAAGACGCCAATGGAACCACTTACGAAGCGATCTTCAACTAGGGGACTGGGGGG
>JBARAF010000026.1:0-7110 GCA_049791695.1 Croceibacterium sp. | reverse complement strand
AAGCGGCACAGCGCGTCGAGTTCCGCCCCCGTCGCCGTGGGGGCCAGCGCGCGGCTGCGGGGTGGCGGGCCCAGTGCTGCCCCGGCGATGAAACGCAGCCGCCCGGCCAGTTCCTCGTCCGCCAGATGGGGCAGGTGCGGGGCCAGCGATTGCCGCACGCGGCGGGCGACTCCGGCCATTTCGGCAAACAACCGGTCGCGCAGGGTGTCTTCCCCGTGGCTGGCGATTTCATCCAGCACCACCAGCGCGCGCCCGTGCGGGGTGAAGGCCGCCGGGGCCAGCAACGGGCCCAGCCATTGCCGCAGCAGGCCATTAGCATCGGCCACGACAGCGCCATCCAGCCCCAGCCACGCGGCCCGCATCGGGGCCAGGTTGTGTTCGCACAATTGGTCGAGCAACTGGCCCATGGTGCCGAAGTGATAGGTGATGAGGGTGGGGTTTAGGCCGGAAACCTCGCCCACCCGGCGCACGGTCAGGCCGGTCACCCCGGCAGACAGCAACACCTGTTCGGCGGCGGCGAGCAGTTTGATGTTGGTCGGCTGGGACATCGGAACCTTCGTGGCAGCATCCCCCGCGGGTGCAATTGTGCTTGCAAAACTGGCGCGGATCGGGAGATCATACAAGTGTATAAAACGATGCTTGCCGGAGAGATTGTCATGGCCACGCTTGCCAACGATATCGAGGATGATGCCCGTCAGGTGCAGGCGCGGATCCGCTTTGTCGATCCGGGCGATTTCGTGACCCGGCGTTATGTCAGCCAGGGCGCCGAGATCAACACCGGCACCTATTCCGACCATGACGTGGTGGTGCGTGATGGGATGCCGATCCGCGATCACTTCACCCTGGATACCCACGGCTTCATGATCGCCAAACTGCCGACGGCGGTGACCGATTTCCACGACAAGGCCAGCGTCGATGCGCTGTACGAACGCGAGGTGGAAGACAACATCCGCCAGCTGACCGGGGCGGACAAGGTGGTCGCGCGCGGCTGGATGATCCGCACCAGCGCCGACCTGAGCCAGCGGGCGGAGGAAAAGGTCGAGGGCTATACCCACAGCGGCGGTATCCAGCCGGTGGCGGGCGAAGCCCACGTGGACCTGAACGTGGAAACCGGGCGGCGGATGGCCGAAGCGACCTATAAGAAGCATTTCCCCGATGGGCCGGGGTTCAAGCGGTACCTGGTCACGTCATACTGGCGCACCTTCAGCCCGCCGCCGCAGGACGTGCCGCTGGCCCTGTGCGACGGCCGGTCCAGCTATGGCTGCGAGGAAAAGAGCAACACGCTGTTCATCGTCGACCAGTTCCCCGAAGGCGATGCCCTGACCGCCCCGGTTGAAGGCGAGGACAAGATGCTGGCTGCCACCATCCCGTCGTTCAGCCCCGGCATGCGCTGGTGGTATTTTTCGGGGATGCAGGCGGATGACGTACTGCTGTTCAAGTTCCAGGACAGCGATCACGACCGCACTTGGCGCTGCCCGCATACGGCCTTTTTCGATCCCACGTTCCCCGATGCCAACATCCGCGAAAGCATCGAATGCCGCTCGGTCGCCTTCTGGGAGTGAGCGGCGGGATGCTGTCCCGCCTTGGCAGGGCGCCGGAATAGGGGTTTTTGCGGGGGCGATTGCCCGCCATGGTGCCGGTGATTTTGGGGCTTGGGGGGATTGATGCGCAAGGTAATGGCGAGTCTGCTAGCGGCCGGGGCCCTGTTGCTTTGCGTCCAGCCGGCCTCTGCGCAGACCGATGGCTATACCGATCCCGCCGCCCGGCTGGCGGAAGTGGAAGCCCAGATCCCCGCTGGCCCCCTGCGCGATGGGCAGATGCTGCGGGCGGAACGGGCGGCGCTGCTGGTGCAGCTTGACCGGCTGGACGATGCCCGGGCGGACCTGGAGGCGCTCGAGGCCGCGGTACCCGCCAGTGACAAGGCATTGCGCGCGGAAATCGCCGTGGCGCGGGCGCTGTATCATGCCAACCGGCAGGAAAACGCCGATGGGGTGGCTGCCGCCCGGCAGGCGCTGCAATTGCGCGGTGAGGTTTACGGGCCGGACGGGGCCGAAGCGGCGGTCACCCGCGTGCTGCTGGGCAAATTGCTGATCAGCCAGGGAGAATTCGACGAAGGCCTGCCGCTGGCACAGGCCGGATGGGACACCTTGCGCGAACTGCGCCCGGCAGGCGACAGCGAACGGCTGGATGCCGGGTTTCAATATGCACTGGGGTTGACCTATTCCCGCCAGGCGGCGCAGGCCGAAGCCTTGGTGCGCAGCTTGCTGGCAGGCCTGCCCGCACTGCCGCCGCGCCACGTGATGCGGGCGAAGCTGCCCAACCTGCTGGGCACTGAACTGCTGATGCAGGGCCGTACCCTGGAATCGATCCCCTATCACGCGCAAGCGGTGGAACAGGGACAGCAGGTCACCGGGCTGTCATTGGGCGAACGGGCTGATCACGTGTCCGCGTTCGGCGTGGCCATGCTCTATCTTGATCGGCCGGGCGACGCATTGGGCCTGTTTGAACAATCGGCGAAAATGTTTGCCGATGCCGGGGCCGTGACTTCGGCGTCTGGCGGCTGGATCAGTGCCGGGACCGCGGCCGACCGGGCAGGGGACCGGGCCAAGGCCCTGCTCTATCGCCAGCGTGGGATGGAACTGGCCGCCAGTACCGGCGACCAGCACCCGCTGGCGGTGGCGCTGAACCGGTTCAAGCTGGCGCAATCGCTGGCTCATGCCGGGCGGCTGGAAGAAGCGGAGCCGATGGAGCAACAGGCGGTCGACACGATTGCCACGCTGCGCCCGGCGACCAATTTCCAGGTGCTCAACAGCCGCATTGCGCTTGGCTGGATCAAGGCCCTGCGCGGCGATGTGCCGGGCGGGCTGGCCTTGGTAAAGCCGGCCTTCCGCAGTTCCGTGGCCGTCGCCACGGCGCTGGAAGTGGCGCAGAACCGGGTGATGGACGTGCTGGGCGATGTTGAAGCCTACAGCCAGGCCCTGGAAGTGGCGCGGTTGGCGGGCGACACCGAATTCGTGTTCGAAATCATGCAGGTGATGATCGAAAGCGATGCCAGCCGGGCCGCCGTGGCGGTGACCCAGCGGGAACTTTCGGCGACCAGCGAACTGGGCCGCCTGCTGAAGCAGCGGCAGGAAGCGGGCACTGCCGTGGCAGCAGCCGATTCGGCGCTGCTGAAGGCAGAGGCTGCCGGGCAGGGGGTTGAAATGGCCCGCACCGCACTGGATGCCACCCGCGCCGTGCTGGATGAACGCGATGCGGAACTGGACATGACCTATCCCGCGTTCCGCGATCTGCTGCGCCCGCGCGCGGTCACGCTGGCGCAAGTGCAGGCGGCGCTGGGCGCGGATGAAGCGGTGCTGCTGGTCAATGAAAGCGACCTTGGCATCTATACCCTGGCGGTCACCCGATCCGGCGTGGTCATCGGCCATGACCCGATCCGGCGGCAGGCGCTGCGCGATCTGGTGGGGGCGATTCGCCGCGGGATCGATGCCGGGTTGCAGGGGCGCAGCGGTCGGTTCGACCTGGCTGGCGCGGCCCGGCTGCACGATGCGATCCTGACGCCGGAAGTGGCCCGCGCCGTGGCTGGCAAGGCACTGCTGCGCTTTGCCACCGGCGATATCCTGTCCGCCTTGCCGCTGTCCCTGCTGGTATCACGCGCCGGGCCGGATGCGGCGCGCAGCCAGTTCCTGATCGACGATCATGCCGTGTCGGTGCTGCCGTCCCTTGCAGCCTTGCAGGGGCAGGACGAACGGGCGCGCCGACCCGGGCGTCTGGTGGCGGTGGGCGCACCTGATCTGGCCCAGGCGACGGATAACTTGCCAGCCACCCTGCGCGGCAACCTGGCCCCGCTGCCCGGTGCCCTGCGTGAAATGGAACAGGTTGCCAGCTTGCTGGGCAAAGGCGCCAGCGCAACCAACCTGTCAGGTCCGACAATCCTGTCAGGTACCGCGGCCACCGAAACGGCGGTCAAGGCGCTGGACCTGGCTGATGTCGGCGTGTTGCTGTTCGCCACCCACGGGCTGGTTGGCGGGCGCACTGGCGGCACCAGTGAACCGGCCCTGGTGCTGACCCCGCCGGTGGCGGATACGGCGCAGGACGATGGCTTGCTGACCGCATCGGAAGCCGCCTTGCTGGATATCGGGGCGGACTGGGTGATCCTGTCTGCTTGCGACACGGCGGCGGGCGGGCGGCCCGATGCCGCCGGCTATACCGGCCTTGCCCGAGGCTTCCTGTTCGCCGGGGCGCGGCGGGTGGTGGCCAGCCATTGGCCGGTGCGCGATGATATTTCTGCCCGGCTGACCACCGGCATCGTCCGCGCGGCGCAGGATGGCGCTGGTGCTGCCCAATCGCTCCGCCGCGCGGTGCTGGCGGTAAAGCGCGACAACCCTGAACCGGCGTTGTGGGCACCGTTCATGGTGGTGGCGCGTTAGGCGTCGAGGCCCCATAACGGGCCGTCTGATCGGGAGTACGGCCCGTGCAGATTACCGGTGATACCCTGGATAACGTGCTGACCGGCACGACGGGCGATGACGATATCGAAGGTCTGGGAGGGAACGACACCCTGCGCGGCGGGGCCGGTACCAACCGCCTGTTCGGTGGCCCGGGTGATGACGTGTTCATTCTGGAAGACGGGGTGGACCTGGTGTTCGAATTGCCGGGTGAAGGGCTGGACCGGATTGCCGCCAGCCTTTCCTACACCTTGTCAGCCGACGCCGACGTGGAAGTGCTGGAAGCGCTGACCCTGGCAACCACCCACGCGCTGAACCTGATCGGGAATGATCTGGGCCAGGTGCTGACCGGCAATGACGGGGCCAACGTCCTGAACGGCATGGGCGGGGCGGACCGGCTGAATGGCGGGGGCGGCAACGACACCCTGATCGGCGGCGCGGGGGCGGACGTCATGTCCGGCAACGCTGGCAACGATTCCTATTTCGTCGATGATGCGGGGGACGTGGTGCAGGAACTGGTGGGGGAAGGCACTGACCGCGTTGTGACATCCGTCAGCTTCACCCTGGGCGACGATGTTGATGTCGAAGCGCTGGAACCGCTGCACCTCTACGATACCGACCCGATCGTGTTGACCGGCAACCGGTTTGCCAATTCGCTGATCGGCAATGTCGGCAACAACGTGCTTTATGGCGGCGATGGCGATGACCGGCTGGAAGGCTGGGAAGGCGACGATGTGCTGGTTGGCGGGGCAGGCAGCGATACGATGGTCGGCGGGCTGGGCAACGATACCTACTACTTCATGGATCTGGGTGACCGGATTCGCGAACTGGGCACACCGCTGGCCACCAGCGGCGGGATTGACCGGGTGGCGCTGGCCTTGAGCCCGACCCAGCGGCTGGCGAATATCGAGATCATCGAGGCGCTGAACCTGACCGATACCACGCCGCTGAAACTGATGGGCGGCGCGGGTGATGCCAACACCCTGGTCGGCAACAATGGGGACAACGTGTTCGATGGCGGCGGCGGGGCAGACTGGCTGACCGGCGCGGGCGGGGCGGATGTGTTCGTGTACCGCGACCTGCGGGTGGGAGATGGCGTGCCAACGATAGTCGATTTCGTATCGGGCACCGATCGCATCGCGCTGGAGGACATGGAGTTCGGCACCAACCTGCGCCGCGGGGTGCTGACTGACGTTTCATTCGCGCTCAATGCGCCGCAGGATGCTGGCGACCGGGTGATCTATAACACCGTTACCGGCGAACTGTTGTGGGATCCTGACGGCACTGGCAGCAGCCAGGCATTGCTGTTCGGCCGCCTGCAAGGGGCACCGACAATCACGGTGGCGGATTTCCTGATTATCGGCACGGCTGAATATACCTTGTGACGGCTGCGTCACTTCACTTGGCGTTCACGTATCGGCTGGCTATACGGCGGCCCATGATCGCCCGTTCTCCGTACCGGATCGCCCTTTCCGCCGCTCTTATTGCGGCGCTCCCGTTCGTTTCGGCCTGCGCGTCGATGGGCAAGAAGGGGCCGTCTGAAACCGCCTACGTCGCCCGCGACGTGGAATCGCTTTATGCCGCTGCCAAGGAACGGCTGGACCAGGGCAACCTGACCGTGGCCGCCGCATTGTTTGACGAAGTGGAACGGCAGCACCCTTATTCACCCTGGGCGCGCCGCGCCCAGTTGATGAGCGCTTTCACCAATTACCTGGCGGGCGATTACAACGCCTCGATCCAGACCGCGCAGCGGTTCCTGTCGATCCATCCGGGCAACCGCGATGCGCCTTATGCCTATTACCTCATCTCGCTGTGCTATTATGAACAGATCAGCGATGTGGACCGGGATCAGAAGATCACCGAACAGGCGCTGACCGCACTGCAGGAACTGCAGCGCCGGTACCCCAACACCGAATATGCCGCGGACGCCCGGCTTAAGACCGATCTGGTTTACGATCACCTTGCAGGCAAGGAGATGGAAATCGGGCGGTTCTATGAAAAGTCCGGCCAGTGGCTGGCGGCGCAGCTGCGTTTCCAGACCGTGGTGGAAAAATACCAGGCCACCAGCCACACAGCCGAAGCGCTGTACCGCCTGACCGAAACCAGCCTGGCGCTGGGTCTGAAGGCCGAAGCGAAGAAGTATGCTGCCGTGCTGGGCGCCAACTATCCTGGCAGCGAATGGTACGAAAAGGCTTATGGCCTGGTGCAGGAACACGCGCCCAACGCCTGACCTCGTTTGTGGGCCTGTTTACGCGCCTGAACGCGCGCCAGCGGGCACTTCGTTCCACTTTTGTCCGCAGGGGCGGATTGCACCCGGCGTTGCCGCCGCGTAAGGCTGTCGCACGCCATGCTGACCTCGCTTTCGATCCGCAATGTGGTGCTTATAGAGGCGCTTGACCTGGCTTTCGGGCCGGGCCTTGGCGTGCTGACCGGCGAAACGGGGGCGGGCAAGTCGATCCTGCTCGATGCGCTGGGGCTGGTGCTGGGCAACCGCGCCGAAACCGCCCTGGTCCGCGCCGGGGAAGACCAGGCGAGCGTGGCTGCGACTTTCGAATTTTCCACCTTACCGGCACCGATCCGCGCCGCCCTGGCGGAAGCGGAAGTTGACGTTGAACCGGGCGAGGCGCTGATCCTGCGCCGCCGGGTCCGCGCCGATGGTGGC
>JBARAF010000025.1:0-2107 GCA_049791695.1 Croceibacterium sp. | reverse complement strand
GGGTCAGGTAGACTTCGCCGGTGACCGGGTTGACGGCGGTCCATTCCGGACGGTCCATCGGGGTCGCGCCCACCGCGTCGGCGGCCAGACGGGTGTTCACCAGGATGTCGGCCTGGCTGGTGAAGCTGTAGACCGGATCGGCACCTACGGCCGCACGATCAGGCACGCTGCCGAATACCAGCGGCAGCCAGGTGCCGGTGCCATCGGCATTGAACTTCGCCACATAAAGCGTGCCGCTGTCGAGGTACTTGTCGCCAATCGCCAGACGGTCAGCGGCAAAGGCGTCTGCCTCCACCCAGGAAGCGGCCGAGACGAACTTGTACAGGTATTCGCGGCGGGCATCATCGCCCATGTACACGGCAACCTTCTTGCCTGCGGTCAGCTTGCCGAACCAGGCACCTTCGTGGCCCATGCGGCCAAGGGCGGTGCGCTTGCGCGGGGCAGCGGCGGGGTTGTACGGATCGATTTCGACGACCCAGCCGAACTGGTTGGCTTCGTTGCGGTAATCCGCCGTGGCCGAGGCCCCGGTGGCGCGGGCATCGAACCGCTTGAAGCGGCTGTCGGTGGTGGCAACCGAGGACCAGGCGTAATTGCCGGTGTTGCTGGTCACGCCATAACGGCGCAGGGCGACCAGATCCTTCGGGGTGCGGGCGGCATTGTCGGTCCCGGCACCGCTGTTGTCACGGCGGAAGTACCCGGCCCAGTTTTCTTCACAGGTCAGGTTGGTGGCCCAGCCGGTGCCGCCGTTGGCGCAATTGTTGATCGTGCCACGGCCATCGGTCCCGGCGGGGGAATAGACCGTCTTCAGGAAGTCGGACCCGCGCACCGGGCCATGGAACTGGACCGGGGTGTTGGGAGTGACGCGGCGGTTGAACGGGCTGCCCGGAACATAGGCCCAGGCGCGGTTGCCGCTGTCTTTCACTTCGACCACGCTGACGCCGTGGCATTCGATTTCCTTCAGCGCTTCGGCTTCCGGACGCGGGCCGGTGGCCAGGTTGGTCGGGCCAGCGGGGTGGAGGTAGCTTTCGGTGATGTTTTCGTGGTTCTGCACCAGCAGGCCACGGGTGCTGCTGGCATCATCACGGCCACCGGTTGCGCTCAGGCCGTAATAATACAGCGCATCGCCATGGTCACCCACGCGCTGGGCAAAGTTGCTGTCGCTGCCGTCATTGGCATAGGCGCCAACACCGGCGGCGATGGGATCGCCGATGCGGGTCAGCACGCCCACGGTGTAACCGGCGGGAACGGTGACGACGTCGTTCAGGTTCTTGGCCACGGCGGCAAAGCCCAGGGTCGCCGGATTGACGGTGACGGTGGTGGCATCTTCGAACGGGCTGGAACCGACGCCGGGGACGGCGAAGCGGAACACCAGCGGCGTCGGCGCGGCGACGCCGGGTGCCTGGAACGTGGCGGTGTTGCCATTGGTCAGGAATGTCACGGCCGGGCCAGACGTCTGCGACCAACTGCCCGCAGTGGTCACGCCCGTGGCAGAACCGGTCAGGGTCACGATCGAACCGGCACCGGCAACCGAATTGCCACCCACCGAAACGGTGATGCTGTCGGTGCCGCTGCTACTGTCATCATCACAGGCGGCGAGCAGCGAGGTGCCGAGGAACGCCGCAGCCGTTGCACCCAGGCCACCCATCATCGTCTGCCGCCGCGACCAAGCCTCGCCGACGATTTCCATCAGGGTCGGCGCATTGGTGTGGTTGGTGTCGATATCGCCATCGGTATAGGCGGGAAGAATCGGCTGTTCGGACATGGTACCCCCTGGGTTGTTTCGTGGGGCAGTTAAATGCGCTGAACGTGACAGGCGTCAGGCGGGGGTTTGACAGGGGGAAGTCCGCCAACCGGCAGGATGACACCGGAATGACTGCAAAGTGCCATCGAAGCACTTGCCAGCCCCGGCCATCTGGATGGCCCGGCTCCCCTGCGCTAGGGCGGGGCCATGACAGAATTGAAACTCGATCTGGTCGATGTGTTCGGCGCCCGCGCCTTGCGCGGCAATCCGCTGGCCGTGGTGCGCGGCGCGGAGGGATGGGACCATGCGCAAATGCTCGCGCTGACGCAGTGGCTCGGCTTTTCGGAAACGACCTTCCTGCTGCCG
>JBARAF010000024.1:0-5192 GCA_049791695.1 Croceibacterium sp. | reverse complement strand
CAGCAGGGCAATCGAGCCCAATGCCATCATCAGCGCGATGACGGCCGCCAGCACCGGGAACTGGTACGCCAGCACCAGCAGCCCGGCGGTCGCCACGTCTTCCGCGCCGGAGACGACCACGTTGCTGACCGGTTCCGGGCTGGTGTTGACCATCGCCCGCACCCCCGCCTTGCCCCCGTGGCTGAGAAGGGCCGCCCCGCCGCCAAGCAGGAAGGCAATCGCCTGCGTGGCAGGATCACCCGGATCGACAATCGCCAGGGCCAGCAGCGCCCCGCCCAGCGGACGGATCACCGAATGGACCGCGTCCCACACGGAATCGACCCAGGCGATCTTGTCGGCAAAGAATTCGCACAGCGAACCGAAGGCGGCCACGGCCATCACCCACGGATTGGCCAGCACCTGCAACCCGGCAAGGTGTTCCGGCAGCGGGACATAGCCGCTGCGCATGGCGAGGCCGGTGACGAGCACGACCAGATAGAGCCGCCAGCCTGACAGCAGGCTGGCGCTGGCGGCAATGCCAAGGATCTGGACGATCCCCAGGGCTGGTGCACTGTCCATACCGCCTTATCGCAAGCAGCCGCCTGCCTGTCGAGCGAAGCTGTCGAGCCCTTCAGGCGGCAGCGGGTACGGCGGCTGCTTGCGCTGCCACGCGCGCGCGCACCGGCCGGGCTTCGGTCCGCTGGACGTAGGACCACAGCGCACATTGCAGGCCGACCAGCATGAAGATGAACGGCTGGAACGCGATGCCGACAAAGGCCGCGCCCACCAGGTACACCACCTGCCCCTGCTGCAGCGCGGTTGCCAGCCCCCATTGCCAGGAATCCCGGCCACCTTCCTTGGCGGCGAAGCGCCAGCGGATCCGTTCCATCTGCCACACACCCAGCAATTGCAGCCACAGCCACAGCGCCAGGCCGGGAAAACCCTGTTCCCCCAGCATTTCGAAGAAGCTGGAATGATAGGCGCGCTGGCCATCCGTGACCGTTTCGTACGTCACCGACTGGTTCGATCCGGTGCCGGTTACCTTGCGCGTCTTGTAAGTGAAGCTGTTGCCCAGATAGGCATCGAACCCGCCGCCGAACGGATGTTGCGCGGCGTAATCCATCGTCCATTTCCACACCTCCACCCGGGTGGAAGCGGATTCATCGCCTTCATGGTTGGAAATGGTCCCCATCCGCTGGACGTAACTCGCCGGCAGGAACGGGATCGCCACCACCAGCGCCAGGCCCGCCAGCCCGGCATAGAGCAGCTTGTGGCGGCTGGAGCGCAACAGCAGCAAGGCCAGCACCGCGATGCAGACCAGGCCGGTGCGCGCCGCCGTGCCAACCGGGATCAGCAGGCAGGCGAAAACCAGTCCGGCCGCAAAAAGCTTCACCATCCAGTCCGGCCGGAAAATCGTGCCGTGCCGCACCAGCCACAGTACCAGCGGAATGGTCGAAATAGCCGCCGCGGACAGGATCGAGCCTTCGTACAGGCCGGAATCTTCCTGCACCAGCAGGGTCAGCGTGCCATAGCCGCCACCGCCGCCAACCGTCTTGATCCCGCCGTTGATGATGATCGTGCCGATCGCCAGCACCATGATCAGCGCCGCCGCCTCCAGCCGCAATCTGGTGCGCAGGGTCAGCGGCAGGAACAGCGCGAACAGCAGCGCCTTCCACACCCAGCCCCATTTGGTCCAGGCCGCATCCTGGAACTGCGCGCCCAGCGTGGTCCAGCCGCAATAGACCAGCAGCGCCGCGATCAGCACCTGCCGGAAGGTGAACCGGCTGCCGTCCTTGGTGTCCAGCAGCAGCCACCCGGCAAAGGCCGCCAGGAAAGCAATCAGCGACACCGGGATGGACTGGATCAGGCCCCAGCCGATCTTCTGCGGGGCGACGATGTCGATGTAGATATAGGCCAGCACCCACACGAAGGGGCGCTTCAGCCCCAGGACCAGGAACAGACCGATGAAACCGAGCAGGGCCAGGTCAAGCATCGGCCCGGTCCTTTGCCGCTGGCGTCGCGCGGCGCCACGGCTGGCGCTTCACCGGCCGTTCGGCACCGTCCTCGTCCAGATCGGGCCGGAACAGCAGCCGCCACAGCGCCAGGGCCATCAGGCCATGCGTCAGCGCCAGGGTGAGGGTATCAATCATGCGAGCGTTGTTCCGGCCTTGCCCCAGCCGCATAGCGGGAACCGGGTTGACGCGGCGTTAAGTTTACCATGGCAGCACAATGGGCATGACTCGCGTGCTCCATGTCCTCGACCATTCGCTGCCGCTGCACAGCGGATATGCCTTCCGCACCCGTGCGATCCTGAAAGCGCAGCTTGCGCAAGGGTTGGACGTGGCCTGCATCACCGGCCTGCGCCACTATGCGCCGGGGCCGGATGTGGAAACGTGCGAAGGGCTGACGTTCCATCGCACCCGCGGCACGGCGGAAGGCCCGGCTGGCCTGCGCGAATGGCGCGAGACGACCGCGCTGGCCGATTCGGTGACCGCGCTGGCCCGCCAGTGGCGGCCGGACGTGATCCATGCCCATTCACCGGTCCTGACCGGACTTGGCGCGTTGCGGGCCGCGCGGCGGCTGGGCCTGCCGCTGGTCTATGAAATCCGCGCATTCTGGGAAGATGCCTCGGTCGGCAATGGCACCGGCACCGAAGGTTCGCTGAAATACCGGCTGACCCGGCAACTGGAAAACCACGTGGTTGGCGGGGCCGATGCAGTGATGACCATCTGCAACGGCCTGCGCGATGACCTGATCGGCCGCGGCGTGCCGCCGGGCAAGATCGGGATCATGCCCAACGGCGTGGACCTGACCCTGTTCGGCGATCCGCCCCCGCGCGATGCCGCGCTGGCAGCGGAGCTGGGCCTTGGCGCCGAAAGTTTGGGTGCCCCGGTGATCGGCTTCATCGGCAGTTTCTATGATTATGAAGGGTTGGACGATCTGATCGCCGCAATGCCCGCGCTGGTCGCCCGCCAGCCTGACGCCCGGCTGCTGCTGGTTGGCGGCGGGCCGATGGCCGAGGCGTTGCAGGCGCAGGCGGCCGCTTCGCCGGTGGCCGATGCCATCCGCTTCGTCGGCCGGGTGCCACATGACCAGGTGGAACGGTATTACTCGCTGTGCGACATTATGGCCTATCCGCGCAAGGCCAGCCGGCTGACCGATCTGGTCACGCCGCTGAAGCCGCTGGAAGCAATGGCGCAGGGGCGGCTGGTGGCCGCATCCAGCGTCGGCGGGCACCGCGAACTGATGACCGATGGCGACACCGCCACCCTGTTTGCGCCCGACGATCCGGCTGATTGCGCGGCCAAGTTGGCGGATTTGCTGGAACAGCGCGGCGGCTGGGATGCGATGCGCGAACGGGCCCGCGCCCATGTTGCCGCCCGCCACGACTGGGCCGCGAATGTTCGTCGTTATCTTGGCGTTTACCAAGCGCTGCTAGGTCAATCTATCGAAAGCCAATTTCCGGTTGCAGCCTGATCCGCAGCCGCATGGCATTGACGAAGGAAGTATTGTGGCAACGATCCCGCTGACCGGCATGGAAGGCAAGGCACCGGCGAAACCGCCGAAACCGCCGATCAGCCAGCATCCGGCTTTCCCGGCAATCGTGGGCCTGTGGTTTGCCGCCCTGCTGGGCCTTGGCAGCCTGGTCCTGCCGGTCGTGCTGCTGGAAAGCATCGTCACAACCACCGGAATCAACGCCCTGGTGCCCGCTGCCACGCCGCCGCTTGGCTTTACCGCCCGTGCCTTGCTGGCCTTGCTCGCCGCCGTAACCGGCGCGGGCCTGGGATTGCTGCTGGCACGCCAGCTTGCCGCCGGCCATCGCCCCGAAGGCCGGTCCCGCATGGCGCGCACGGGCCACCGGCCGCTGAATGCCCGGCTGGACCTTGGCGAAGATGGCCTGTTGGCCAGTGGCGTCAAACGCCGGTCGCTGGCGATCACCGATGAAAGCCGCCAGAGCGATTTCCTCAGCCACGCACCGCTGCCGGGTGAAGATCCCTGGGCCGCGCCGGTGTCCGTTTCCGCGCTGTTCGACCGCGCGCCGCAGGATGAGGAGCCGCTGTTCGACACAGATGCCGCTCCGACCTTCGATCCGTTCGCCCCGCCGCATTACAGCCCTGATCCGGACACCTACGAACCATTCGACCTTGCCCTGGACGACGAAGCGGCCCCCGAAGCCGATCTGCATGAGGATGCTTTCATGACCGACAAGCAGGAATTCCAGCCGCTGACCCTGGGCCAACAGGAAGAATTGCAGCGGCAGGATTTCTTCCCCCGCGCCGAACCGGCCAGTTTTGGCCGTGCCGTGCGGGCTGAAGCGCCAGACGCCGCAGCCCCGGCATCCGCAATGGTGGAACCGGTCGCGGAATCGGTCGAATCAGAACCGCTGCACTTTGCTGCCCCGTCACTCGCCCGCCACGAAGAAGAACCCGTTGCCGCGGCGGACGATGGGAAGCGGAATTCGGAAGAACCGGGAATGCTGCAACTGGTTCAGCGCCTTGGCCATTCGCTGGAAAAACGCCGCGAAACACTGGCTCTCGATGCGCAGAAGCAGCTGGAAGCCCTGGCGCAGGTGCCTGAATCGGAAACGGCGCCCGCTGCCACTCCGCAGGCTTTTGAAGCGGCCCGCCCGGAAGAAGCCGCCCAGGCAATGGCCGCTTTCTTCGGCAAGCCCGCCGGCGTACCCGCCCCGCGCGCTGCCGCACCGGCATTCGGCGAAGATTTCGGCTCTGATATCGACAGCCCCGTGTTTGAACGGCCCGGTTTCACCGTGCCCGGCGTTGCCTTTGCGGCACCTGCCGAAGCGGAAGCCGAACTGCCGCACCACTTCACCCATGGCCTGGCCCATCTGTCGAGCGACGAAACCTCGGCCGCCGAATATGATGGCGAGGACGATGACTTCCTGCCCGCGTCGTTCACCCTGCCCCTGCGCACCGCCATGGTGGTGGACGACGTGGCAGAGGACGACGATGAAACCGAATTCGGCTCGTTGCTGTCGCTGAACAATCCGTTCGCGAACAAGGAACCGGCCTTCGTCCGCGTCGAGGAACCGGACAGTGCCGACGCCCTGCCCCCGGCAGGCGGCGTGGTCTTCCCCGGCCAGATCGACAATCGGGCCGCCATCCGGCCCGATCCCACCGACATCGGCGGGCGGATGTTTGACCGGCCGGCCGTCGGTGCCACCCCGCGCAAGCCAGCACCGGAAATGGACGAAG
>JBARAF010000023.1:0-12601 GCA_049791695.1 Croceibacterium sp. | reverse complement strand
GGATCCCGCCGTCGCCCCGCCGGCTGCCGCACCGGGTGCCCCGGCAGCAGCTCCGGCCCGCCCGTAAGGCAGCATCGAGCAGACAGCGAATGTCAGGGAGAGGCGGGCTTCGGTCCGCCTTTTCTTTGCCGCCGTTCGGCCCTCAGCCGAGCAAGCCGACCAGCGCAAAGATGCCGGCGACCATGCTGGCGGCCCAGACGAGGCCGATTGCCACTGCTTCGGGATAGATCACCCAGCTGTGGCGCGCATTCTCATGGCCCGGACGGCTGCGCACGATCGTCTCGTGCATTTTGCGCGGGGTGGCAGGATCAAGTTCCATCACCGCTTAGTATGCCCTTCCGGGCATCTTGCGGATAAGGGTAACTACCTAAGACTACATGGTTTTGGCACCGGACTGGATCTTGCGATCAGTGCAGCAGGGCCGTTTCGGTTACCGGATCGGTCTGCTTGAGCTTTTCCTTCAGCGCGGCGCAGATCGCCCCGCACAGGGCAATTGCTTCGCTTTCGCCAAAGCAGTTGAATTCTTCATCCGATCCATCGGCCACCAGCGTGGCGAAGGCTGAACCATCGGGCGAACGGCTGAGCATATAGCCCGATCCCCGCCCCAGCAGCGCCGATGCGACCGACAGCACCGCCCCGGCATCCAGCCAGGTGTCCAGCAGCCGGTCATCGAAATGGGTGGCCAGGACGCCGGTAAACGGAGCCGGAACCCGCCGGGCAATGTCAACCAGGCGACCGATCAGCTGCGCCTCTTCATTGCGCATTGCACTTGAGCAGGTTGAATGAAGATCGGAAACCAGCCTCGGCCAGCCGGCGTGATCATGTGCAGTATCCATTATTCCAGACCCGTCCTTGAATTGGTCCGTCATGGATTTAACTGCCCCGCCCTTTGGTCAAGGCGAGCACATCGATCGCCCCGCAGCGACACAGTGTCGCCGACTACGCGTTCTAACGTAGTGCAGTTTAAAAAACACTGCATTTATTCGCACTTGCACAACAGGGAGATGGTTAACAGGCTGGGGGTAGAAGTGTTCGCTGATCAAGCAGTTAGATGATCAACCAGCGCCTTCACCTTCTTCTGCCGCCACTGCGGGCGGGGTGCGACCAGCCAGTAGGCATGTCGATTCGCGACCGGCCCGGCCAGCGTTTCCAGCCGGCCGGAGGCCAGCGCTTCGGCCACCAGCGGCTGCGGCAGCGTGGCCCGGCCCAGACCTGCCAGCGCACTGGACAGGGCCTGCCCGGCATTGCCGACCTGCAGCAACACTTCGCCTTCCCCGGCCGTCTGGCCCGGCCAGCCGATCCATCCATCAGGCGCGCCGGGTGCGGCCACGGTCAGCAGGTCACCCGGGGCGATCTGGACGCCTTCGAGATCCCCCGGCCCTTCCCCCAGGCGGATCGCCAGGTCGAGATTGGCCTCGGTAAAGTCCGCCTCTTCATCTGCCACCAGCTGGAACCGCACTTCGGGATGCAGGGCGCGGAACGAAGCCAGCCGGGGGGCCAGCCACTGGGCATAGAATTCTCGCGGCGCGGCCAGGGCAAAGCTGTGGCTGGATTGCCCCGCCTGCATCGCCTGCACCGCTTCTTCAAACCGCAGGAAGCCTTCGCGCAACGGGTCGAGCCCGGCCACGGCTTCGTCCGTCAGTTCCAGTCCCTTGCTGGTCCGGCGGAACAGCACCACTCCCAGCACGTCTTCCAATGCGCGGATCTGCTGGCCAACAGCGGCCGGCGTAACCGCCAGTTCGTCCGCCGCGCGGGTGAAGCTGAGGTGCCGGGCAGCGGCATCGAACACGCGCAAGGCGTTGAGGGGCAAATGGGTGCGCTTCATGTGGGGCCTGCGTCTATGCCCACCAGGCCCGCACGGCAAGCACCTGACACGGCCGGCCCGGACTGGTCACCCGGCCGCCGCTTCGGGTGCGGCCAGCGGAAAGCAGGGGATGGCAACATCGAACTGCGTGCCGTCACCGCGCGTGAAGGTGTAATGCCCCTGCATCGATCCCTGGTTGGCGTTCAGTTCGCAACCGGACACATAATCGTGCGACTGGCCGGGGCCGAGGATCGGCATTTCGCCCACCACCCCTTCGCCATCGACCATGTTGACCATGCCGTGGGCATCGGTGATCCGCCAGTGGCGCGTGCGCAGCTGGACGATATCGTCACGGCCGTTTTCAATGCGGATGTGATAGACCCAGAACCACCGCCCGGCTTCGATGCGCGACTGATCGGGCATGAAGTTGACGACCACGCGCACGGTCACCCCGGCAGTGGTGGTGACGTGCTGGAAAAATCTGGCCAGGGTGTCAGTGGTCATGCAGCTGAACCTAATGCCAATATTGGCTGCTGGCAAAGCCGGATACGATAAGTGGCCCCTGGAACGTGTTTTCTGGCCACCGCACTGCCAGCTTGCCTGGTGTCAGGCCCTGGCATCGACCAGCTGGGCATCGTCGCAATCCATCTTCCAGGCAATCCCGTCTTCCGGATAGGTCAGCGAGACCCGGGCCGACAGGTTATGCCGGGGCACGTCGAGGATCAGCTTGGTGCCAAACCCGGTCCGCTGCGGCGGTTGCACTGGCGGACCGCCGCTTTCGCGCCAGGTCAGGGTGAAGCCGTCCGCCCCGCGTTCCCAGCGAATATGCACCTTGCCGCCGTCGGTCGACATGGCACCATATTTCAGGGAATTGGTGGCCAGTTCGTGCAACGCCATGCCGACCACTTCTGACGCGCGGGGGCGCAGCAGCAGGTCCGGGCCCTGCGCATCAATCACCCCTTGTGCGGCGGCAGCGAATTGCAGTTGCGCCTCTACCAGTTCGCGCAACGGCACTTCACGCCATTGCCGTTCCACCAGGATATCCTGGTTAACCGCCAGCGACCGCACGCGATCTTCAAACCGGGCCATCACTCCCGGTTCGTCACTGTTGGTGCGCCGGGCCAGGGCCTGGATGGTGGACAGCATGTTCTTTGACCGGTGGTTGACCTCCAGCAGCAGCAGGCGGATCTGTTACGCCTGTTCCCGCTGTTCGGTAATGTCGGTGTTGGTACCGAACCACCAGACGGTGCCCCCGTCATCATCGCGGATCGGCTGGGCCCGCGACAAGAACCAGCGCAGTTCCCCATCTTTTCTGCGCAGGGGGAAGGTGTCTTCCCAAGGCTTTCCGTCCCGCACGGCCTGTTCATACCGTTCGCGCACTGGCTCCCGGTATTCTTCCGGCAGGACAGAGGAACGGCGTTCATCCGCCGCCTGGCTGGGATCCAGGCCGGTATAGTCGAACCAGCGCTTGTTGAACCATACGACCTTGCCGCTCGCATCGGCGATCCAGGCGAACTGGGCGATGTTGTCGGCCAGCATCCGCAACCGTGCTTCGCTTTCACGCAGGCGGCGCTGGTTATCCAGCATCGGGCCGATGTTGCGGGCGATCTTGCTGGCACCAACAATGGTCCCGGCGGAATCGCGTACCGGCGACACGGTGACCGAAATATCTACTGCATGGCCATCCTTGTGCAGCCGCTGGGTCTGGTACTGGGCCACGCGTTCGCCGCCCCGGATGCGTTTCAGGATCAGGTCTTCTTCATCGCCGCGGTCATTGGGCAGCAGGCAGCGGATCGACCGGCCGCACATTTCCTCATTCGAGTAACCGAACAGCCGTTCCGCCGCCGGGTTCCACGAAATGACCACGCCATTGATGTCCTTCGCGACGATTGCGTCGTCGGAAGATTCCACAAGGGCAGCATAAAAATCATAGACTTGGATCAAGCTGGCGGCCCCGGCTGCGCCAGATGGCGCAGTTCCCTTCAACCCTCCTAGACTCAGAAGCGTCGGGTTGGTTCCCTTGCCGGGAATGGAAGGCGACTGGTCGGTCAGATCCCGACCTTTGCCAGCGCCTGGTCCAGATCCGCAATCAGATCGCGCGGGTCTTCAAGCCCGACATTGATCCGCAACATTCCGTCGGTCACGCCCGCTTCCGCCCGCCCTTCGGCACCCATGTTGTAATGGGTGGTGGTGGCCGGGTGGCACAGCAGCGATTTGGAATCGCCGATGTTATTGGAAATGTCGATCAGCTCCAGCCCATTGAGCAGGCCCATCGCCTGTTCGCTGCCATCAAGGAAAAAGCTGAAAATCGCGCCGCCGTCGCTCATCTGGCTTTTTGCCAGTTCATGCTGCGGGTGGCTTGGCAGCCAGGGGTGCAGCACCCGCACGCCGCGGCTTTCGATGAACTGCGCCACGGCCAGCGCATTTTCGGAATGCCGTTGGGCCCTCAGGTCCAGCGTTTCCAGCCCTTTCAGCACAACCCAGCTGTTGAACGGGGCCAGGATCGGCCCGGTGTTGCGCTGGAACGGCATCAGCTTGTCGTTGATCCATTCGTTGCTGGCGCACAGGGCGCCTGCCAGCACGCGGCCCTGTCCGTCCATCAGCTTGGTGGCGGAATAGGCGACCACGTCGGCTCCGAAATCCAGCGGCCGCTGCAGGGCGCTGGTGGCAAAGGCGTTGTCGACCACGGTGTTGATGCCGTGTGCGCGGGCCAGCCCGCAGACATACCGCAGGTCAACGATGTCCATCGTCGGGTTGGCCGGGGTTTCGAAGAAGAACACCTTGGTATTGGGCCGGATCGCGGCTTCCCACGCGGCATTGTCGGTCGCATCGACAATCGTCTTTTCGATCCCGAAGCGCGGCAGCAGGTTATCGACCAGCCAGCGGCACGAGCCGAAGGCTGCGCGGCCCGCCACGATATGGTCCCCGGCCGACAGCTGGCACAGCAGCGCGGCGGTCATGCTGGCCATGCCGGTGGCCTGGACGCGGCAGGCTTCTGCCCCTTCCAGCATCGCGATCCGTTCTTCCAGCATCGCGGTGGTCGGGTTCTGCATCCGCGAATAGACCATGCCTTCCTGTTCGCCGGCAAAGCGCGCGGCGACAGTTTCAGCATCGTCGTAGGTATAGCCGCTGTTGAGGAACAGCGCCTCGCTCGTCTCCCCCTGTTCGCTGCGCCAGGTCCCGGCACGCACGGCCAGGGTTTGCGGGCGCCACTTGGACGTGATCGAACGGTTCGTGCCGGTTGTCTTCTTCATGATGGGCGCGGTTTAGGAGCGTGATCGCGGCGGGGCAAGCACCGCCTTGCCGCGATCAGCGCAGACAAGTAATGCCCCGCCCGATGACCAGCGCCCCGCCCGTCCACGAACGCGATCCCGTCCGCTGGACCGTGGCCCTTGCGCTGCTGTTCTGCCTGTTCGCAGCCATCCGCCTGACCACGCCGCACAGCTTCTTTTTCGACGAGGTCCATTACCTGCCGGCGGCGCGGACGATCCTGGAACTGAGCCATCCGGTAAACCCGGAACACCCCCCGCTGGCCAAACAACTGATCGCGCTCGGCATGCTCCTGTTCGGGGACAAGGCGCTCGGCTGGCGGATCATGCCACTGCTGTTTGGCACCTTGGCGCTGTTCGCGGCCACGCGGCTGATGTGGTTCGCCGGGCAGCGGCGGTTTGCCACCCTGGCCACCGGAGTGCTGCTGGCGACGGGGTTCATGCTGTTCGTCAATTCGCGCATCGCCATGCTCGACATATTCATGCTGTCGTTCCTGCTGGTCGCGCTGTGGCAATTCGCCGCCGCCTGCCGCCAGAATGAAACGGCGCGGCTCCGGCTGGCGATCACCGGGCTGAGCCTGGGCGCGGCAATGGCCTGCAAGTGGAACGCGATCCCGATTGCGGTGCTGCCGGGGCTGTATTTCCTTGCGGTGCGGCTGTGGTCGGCCAAATGGCGCTTCCTGTGGTGCCGCCGGGGTACTCCGATTGGCGGGATCAGCCTGATCGAAGCGGCGCTGTGGCTGGGGCTGCTGCCGGTGCTGGTCTATGTCGCCAGTTACTGGCCCTACCTGTTTTACGCCAAGGGGTCGGTCCAGCCCACGCTGGCTGCCTTCGTGGAAATCCAGCAGCACGCGCTGGACCTGCAGCACAAGCTGCTGCGCAAGCACCCGTACCAGACGCAGTGGTGGCAATGGGTCAGCAACATCCGCGGGATCTGGTACCTGTACGAAGATGTCGACGGGGCGCAGCGCGGGATCGTGCTGATCGGCAATCCGCTGACCTTCCTGCTCGGCCTGCCGGCGCTGCTGTGGTGCGCGTTCCTGGCTGTGGCGAAACGGCGGATCGATGCAGCGGCGATGGTGGTGCTTTATGCCGTCAGCCTGGGCCTGTGGATCGTCGCGGCCAAGAACGTGCAGTTCTTCTATCACTACATGCTGCCCAGTTGCTTCCTGCTGGGCGCGCTTGGGATTGCGCTGGATTCGCTGTGGCGGCGCGGTGGGCGCGTGGCCTGGCTGCCGCTGCTGGTGCTGGCGGCTTCTGCCGGGTTGTTCCTGTATTTCTGGCCGATCCTGTCCGCTGCCCCACTGGACAGCGTGACCGAATACCACAAATGGATGTGGCTGCGGACCTGGCGCTGAATACTAGGCGGCGTGGACGCTTACTTGAAGCGGCCCCAGACGAAGCGGCTCGACAGGGCGAAGTTCCACACCGAGCCGATGGCAATGCCGATCAGCGCCGCCGGATATTCGTGGAAACCGAACCGCACCAGCAGGGCCGATGCGCCGACATTGGCCAGCAGGCCGACCGAACAGGTCATCGCAAACCGCAACCACCCCTGCACCAGCGCTCCCGCGCCCGACAGGCGCTTGTCCGCATAGGTCAGCCAGTTGTTGAGCACGAAGTTGAAGGTCATCGCCACCAGCGCGGCCAGCGTCTGCCCGGCTTCGAAATCGGTCACGACCGATCCCTGCAAGGTGCCGCCAAACAGCGCGAGGTAAGCGGTCAGCACCGCCATGTGCACCACCACGCCCAGCGCGCCAATGGTGCCGAACAGGGCGAACCGCGTGGGGATGATCCGGCCGAGCCATTTGTCGTACAGGCCGACCAGGAATTCGAACACCACGGTCCGGTCCAGCTTGCTTTCTCCTTCCGCGCGGGCGGCGAAGTTGAGGGGGAATTCCTTGACGCGCATCGGTTCATCCACCGTGGCAAGAATGTCGAGCAGGATCTTGAATCCAATACCGGAAAGCCGGTGGGCATCACGCCGCAACACTTCGGTGCGCAGCATGAAGAACCCGCTCATCGGATCGGACAGGGTGACACCCGTCACCTTGCGGGCCAGCGCATTGGCCAATCCGCTGGCCTTTTCCCGGTCCGGCCGGTTCCATTCCGCCATGCTCGCCCCTTCGGCAAAGCGGCTGGCATAGGCGAGGTCGTATTCGCCCGATTGCACCGCTGCCAGCATCTGCGGCAGCAGCATCGGATCATGCTGGTGATCGGCATCCATCACCGCCACAATCGGCGCGGCGGTGGCGCACATCCCTTCGATCGCGGCACTGGCCAGCCCGCGGCGGCCAATGCGCTGAATCACCCGGATGCGCGGATCGCTGGCACCGATTTCGCGGGCGGCATCGGCCGTGCCGTCGTGGCTGTTGTCATCCACGAAAATCGCTTCCCAGCCATGCGGGCCGAGCGCCTGTTCCAACCGGGCGACCATCGGGGCAATGTTGCCGCGTTCGTTCAGCGTCGGCAGGACCACCGCCAGTTGCAACGGCTGTGCAGCGGCCTGCGCGGCCTGGTCGAGCTGCGAATGGGTCATATCCATGGCCCCCGCTGATACATGGTAAATGTCACCGGAAGGTTCACGGTTTACAGCAGGCCAACAACTGTATCGCCGATTTCAGCGGTTCCGGCGGTGCCGCCAAGGTCTGCGCCCTTTACGCCATTGGCCAAAGCCTGGCTCACCGCCGCTTCCACCCGCGCCGCCTGCGCTTCCAGCCCGAAACTGTGGCGCAACATCATCGCGAGGCTGAGGATCATCGCCATCGGGTTGGCCTTGCCCTGCCCGGCAATGTCCGGTGCCGAACCGTGGATCGGTTCATACAGGCCCTTGGTGCCATATGCGGTCTGCGTTTCGCCCAGGCTGGCGCTGGCCAGCAGGCCGATGGAACCGACGCACATGCTCGCCTGATCGGACAGGATGTCGCCAAACAGGTTGCCGGTCACCACCACGTCGAACTGGCCGGGGTTGCGCACCAGCTGCATCGCCGCATTGTCGACGTACATGTGGCTCAGCGCCACGTCGGGATATTCGGCTGAGACTTCGATCACCACGTCGCGCCACAGCTGGCTGGTTTCCAGCACGTTGGCCTTGTCCACGCTGCACAGCTTCTTGCCCCGGCCCTGCGCGGCGCGGAAGCCGACATGGGCGATCCGCCGCACTTCGTCTTCGGCATAGGACATGAAGTCGTAACCCTGGCGGCGGCCATCGGGCAGCACGCGGACGGCCTTTTCGCCGAAATAGACGTCGCCGTTCAGTTCGCGCACGATCAGCAGGTCAATTTCGCGGGCCACTTCCGGGCGCAGTGCGCTCATGTCTTCCAGCCCGGGGAACATGGTCGCGGGGCGCAGATTGGCGAACAGGCCCAGCGCCTGGCGCAGGCCCAGGATCGCCTGTTCCGGGCGCAAGTGGCGGTCCAGCGCATCGCAGCTGGGATCGCCCACCGCGCCGAACAGCACCGCATCGGCGGCCTTGGCCAGTTCCAGCGTTTCCGGCGGCAGCGGGTGGCCGTGACGGTGATAGTCAATGCCGCCCACGTCCGCTTCGCCGATCTCCAGACCGTCCAGCGCCAGCGCGTCCAACACGCGGCGGGCCTGTGCCATGATTTCCGGACCGATGCCGTCACCGGCCAGCAATGCAATCTTCATTCGACAATCCGTCCCAACAGTGCGCGCAAACGCTGCCGCGCGCCCATAACATCGCCGCGCCGGTCGGCAAGCAGGTAGTGTTCCAGCGGCGGCCCCAGCGCGTCCATTGCTGCCAGCACATCGGCCAGATCCCCGTCCGGCCGATTGCCGCCACCATAGCCCAATTCTCGCAGCAACAGCGTTTCATAGCCGACCAGCGCCCCGGCCCAGCCGCGTGCCGATGGCGCGTTGCAGATCGCCGCCAGCGTGCCTTGCAATGCTTCGAACAAGGACGGGTATGGCTGGCGTTCGGGCAAGGCCGTGGCGGTCAGCGCACAGGCCCAGCCGATCGCCGCGGCGGCCAGCGGTTCGGTCAGGTACTGCCCCCGGCTTTCCAGCAGTTCCAGCTTGCCGAACGGCAACTGGCTGTCGCTGCGGGATGACAATTGCAGGTCCACCAGATTGCCCGGCATCGCCACCGGCCGCAGCACCCGCCCGCGCCCGCCCGCAACATAGGCGGCGACCAGCCCGTGCTCCGCCGTCAGCGCGCGGGCAATCACCGCGGTTTCGCCATGCGGGCGAACGGCAATCAGGATGGCAGGCGCGCGCAGGTGCATGGCGGGGGCCTACACGATCCTCCCCGGGTGGGGGAGGAAAGGCATTACTTCGCCAGCTTCGCTTCCAGCGCGGCCACGCGGGCTTCCAGTGCGGCGCTGTCTTCCCGCGCCTTAGCGGCCATCTGTTTCACCGCGTCGAATTCCTCACGCGAGACGAAGTCGAGGCCGCCAAAGGCTTCCTTCATTCGTTCCCGCGCGCCTTCACGCGCTTCGCGGGTCATGCCCGCCAGGGTGCCAGCGGCGCTGTTGGCCAGCTTGACGAAGTCGGCGATGATCGGGTTTTCGCTTTGCATGGGGGTTATGTGGTCCTGTCCCGGTGATTCCTCAAGTCCAATCACCCGCTCGGGCCGCAGGCCCGCAAGGCCGAACGGCCGCCCCCTTCGACTACGCTCAGGATAAACTCCTGTGCCTCGAAACGCAGTGGAAGGATCAGCCCAGAGGACCGCGCGCCCGGATGGGCGTGCAGAAAACTAAAGTGCGAACCGTTGCACGGAATTGGTCGGCTGGGCACCATCGAAGTCGGGGTTCAGCTGCAGGATCTGCCAGGTCAGCAGCGTGGCGAACAGGATCCAGGCCAGATAAGGCAGCAACAGCAGCGCGGCGTTGCGGCGGACCTTGAGGAACAGCCAGATCGTCAGGATCACGGCCACGTCCAGCACCAGGATGACCACGAAAGCGGCGGTAAGTTCATGCGCGGCGAAGAACACCGGGGACCAGGCAAGGTTGAGCAGGAATTGCAGCACGAAAGCCATGATCGCCGGCAACTGAAACCGCGCACCCCAGGCGGAACAGACCATCGCCAGCGACAGGCCCATCAGGAAATAGAGCGTGGACCAGACGATCGGGAACACGATTGGCGGCGGATAGGTGCCTGGCTTGGCCAGAGCGGCAAACCACGGGTTATCGGCCGCGCTGCCCGCCACTGCGCCGGACAGATAACCCAGCAACATCACCGACGGAATGCAGAACAAGGCCCAGCGCAACAGGCTGGCGCGCAGCTGGGCAGGAGAAGCGAGGCGGTTCATCCGGTTTCCTTGCAACGCGATGCGCGGGTGGGCGAATCGGGAACTTTCTAGGCGGTCGCACAGGGCGCGCGCAACACCTAGGCAATTCCTCTCCCGCCCCGGGACACTACCCCACCTTGCGCACCGCATTGACCAGGAACTCCACGTTCCCTTCCGTCCCGGTGATCGGGCTTTCGGTCAGCCCTTCGATAGTGAAACCGATCGACACCAGCCAGTCGCACACTTCGTCACACACGCGCTGGTGGATTTCCGGATCGCGGATGATGCCGCCCTTGCCCACTTCTTCGCGCCGGGCTTCGAACTGCGGCTTGATCAGGGCGATCACGCGGCAATTGGGGGCGGCGAT
This sequence comes from Croceibacterium sp., assembly GCA_049791695.1. Taxonomy (GTDB): domain Bacteria; phylum Pseudomonadota; class Alphaproteobacteria; order Sphingomonadales; family Sphingomonadaceae; genus Croceibacterium_C. The sequence goes on along the minus strand of JBARAF010000023.1, from coordinate 1,913 downwards.
GGACAGCGGCACTTCCAGCACCTTGGCCAGGCTGATAAAACTGGCATCGCACACCACCCATTCACACATCCGGTCAATCTGGTGGATGGTCAGCGAACGCGCATTGGTCTGTTCCAGCACGGTCACGCGCGGGTCCTGCCGCAGCTTCCAGTCCAGCTGGTTGGTGCCGACATCAACCGCGAAGACGTGCGCCGCGCCGTAATGCAGCAGGACTTGCGTGAAGCCGCCCGTGGAACTGCCGATGTCCATCGCGGTCACGCCTTTCGGGTCCAGCCCGAAATGCTTGATCGCATGGTCCAGCTTCACCCCGCCGCGCCCCACCCACGGGTGGTCCCGCCCGCGCACGTCCAGCTCTGCGTCTTCCTTGACCTGCTGGCCCGGCTTGTCGACCTTGGCCCCGCCGGCGAACACCAGCCCGGCCATGACCAATGCTTGCGCACGGGTGCGGGTTTCGGCAAGCCCGCGTTCCACGAGCAATTGGTCGATGCGTCTTTTCCCGGCCATGCCAGCCCGATAGGGTCGGCATGGCCCACTTGCCAGAGAAACCGGTCAGGAACCCCCACCCTTGCGCAATTGCTTCCGTCCCCGCTCAGGTTTGGTCCCGTTTTTCGTGCTGGCTTTGGCCGCTTGTGTTGCCGCGCCGCCTGCCCCGGCGCCCGCGCCCCGGCCCGCACCGGCCCCGGCTCCGGCTCCGGCACCTGCTCCCGCGCCGTCCCCGGTTTCCAGCCACGCCACGGATGGCCCGGCCACTGCCGGTGACTGGCGCTGGCAGAACAATGCAGGGTCAAGCGCCGCCAGCTTCCGCGATCCGGCGGGCCAGTTGCTGGCGGCACTGCGCTGCAATCGCGCCGGTGGCCAGGTGGAATTGTTGCGTGCCGACCGGGCCACCGCGTTGCAAATGCAGGTCCGCAGCGAAACGCAGGACCGACTGCTGCCCGCCACCCTGTCCGCCGATGGGGCCTGGACGGTGGCGCGGCTCGCAGCGGGCGACCAGTTGCTGGATGCGATCGCTTTTTCGCGTGGCCGTTTCGGGCTGGAAGTCCCCGGCCTGCCGCCGCTGGTCCTGCCCGCTTACCCGGAATTGACGCGGGTGGTGGAAGACTGCCGCTGAACGCGTTTTACCGACAGATCAAAACGGTTTGCCGCGGCGCAGCACGAAGCGACAATTCTGACGGGGAAAAAGATAATTACAAGGCTTGTTTCCGTCCCCCAAGTGACTCACATTCCCACTCAGGCCAGCGGTACACGCATGGCCCGGCCCAGGGGTGAAACCCAGGGCATGGCTCACAAGCGCGAAAGGAGGTGATCCGATGTCTCATGGTTCAGCAGGGAGGTCGGTTAGTTTCCGGACGGAGCATTATCGGGCCTGATTATTCCCGATAGAGGCTTCGTTTGCGGCACTTCCGGCCGCTGACCATGCGAAGGGCGGTTCTCGGGTTCCCGGGGCCGCCCTTCTCATATGTGCAATCGCGATATCAAATGGCCACAGGGCCGCCTTCCCCTTTGCGATACTTGGCGCTACCAGTTGGGCATAGGAACATTAGTTCCTAATGAAATTACAAAATCAGTTGCGCAATTGAAACAATAGTTCATACAGCGCGCATTCGACGCAAGGAATGGAATAATGGCGAGCGCCGCCGCGACTGCTCTGGACATTGTCACACTGCCCCACCCCGCCCCGACCCCGGCTGCGGAGCGCGATGCGCTGACCGCCGATCCGGGCTTCGGCAAGGTTTTTACCGATCACATGGTCTCCATCGATTGGAGCGAAGCGGACGGCTGGCACAATGCCACGCTGGGCCCCCGCGTGCCGATCGCGCTCGATCCGGCGGCGGCAGTGCTGCATTATGCGCAGGAAATCTTCGAAGGGCTGAAGGCCTATCGCTTGGCTGACGGCACCATGGCGCTGTTCC
>JBARAF010000022.1:0-9809 GCA_049791695.1 Croceibacterium sp. | reverse complement strand
GGGCCTGGTCCTGCGCGTGGCGCGCCACGTCTCGCCCGGCACTGGCTTGCGCCATCGCACTGGCCACGCGGCCACCCGTGAACAACGGCATTTCCGCCGCCAGCTGGACCGACAGCGGGACCACGTTGTCCGCCGAAATGCCGAAAAAGCCGCCGTTGTCGATCCGGCCGAACCCGGCCGATCCTTCCAGCCGCACCTGCGGGTTGCGTTCCGCCCGTGCCTGGTCAAGCCGCGCCGCCGCTCCGGCTTCGCCCGCCTGCGCCTCGTCCAGCGTGGGGGACGTGGCCAGGGCAGCGTCAATCGCCGTGGCCAGATCCTGCGCCGCCGCCGTGGGGGCGACGACGACACAGGAAAGGGCAAACAGGGCGCGTCCGAACAGTACGCGTCCGGACAAAACGGGGGCCAGGCTGCGCATGATCAGCGGAACACCACGCCCGGCTTCACGCCCAGTTTCCTGAACACCCTGGCCGCCGGGCAAAACCCGGTGAAGCTGGCCTGCAACAGGTTGAGGCCGGCAAAGGCGGTCAGGGCCAGCCAGTAGGGATGGACGAACCAGGCGAGCGCAGCACTGAGCAGCACCATGAAGCCGGCAAAGCGCATGACGGCACGGTCGAGGCACATCGAAACGTCTCCTTACTTGAAGCGCAGCTTGCGGATGCCGAGCGCGTGCATCGCCAGCCGTTCATAGAACGGTTCGCTGGTCCCGCGCCGGACCTTGTGGATGAAGTATTTTTCGAACCCGACCTTGGCCAGGTGGACCCATTTGCCGCTGCTGGACCAGTTGAGGTTGCGCGGCGGGATCTGCGGTTGGGCGACAAAGGCCACCCCGCCATCGCCGAAATCAGCCAGGCAGACCGCATTCCAGGTCGCTTCCTCGGCCGGTTCCTTGCCCGCCAGTTCCAGCTTCAGGTTGGCGGCAATGGCGGTGACCATGCTTTCGATCATGAAGCCGGTCTTGGGCACGCCCACCGGAACCGGCGTCGGCCCGACCGGCGGAATCGCCACGCAGACGCCGAGCGAATAGACATTGGGGAAGTTCGGATTGCGCTGGTGCTTGTCCGCCAGGATGAACCCGCGCGGGTTGGTCAGCCCTTCCACGCCGTGAACCGCAGGAATGCCGCGGAAAGCGGGCAGGACCATCGAAAAGCCGAACGGCAGGTCGTGGGTCTTTGCCACGGAGCCATCTTCAGCCACTTCCTCCACGTGCATCAGGCCCTGTTCGACCTTGGTGATGCGCGCATTGGTGACCCATTTGATGTGCCGGTTGCGCAGCTCGCTTTCCAGCAGGCCCTTGGTATCGCCCACCCCGTCCAGCCCGAGGTGGCCGATATAAGGTTCGGCCGTGATGAAAGTCATCGGCACCTTGTCACGAATCTTGCGCCGCTTCAGTTCGGTATCGAGGATCAGCGCGAATTCGTAAGCCGGGCCGTAACAGCTGGCCCCTTGCGCGGCGCCGACCACGATCGGCCCCGGATTGGCGCAGAAAGCGTCGAACGCATCGGCGGCGCTGGCCGCATGATCGGTACGGCAGACCGACTGGGTGAAACCCTGCGGCCCCAGCCCTTCGATCTCGTCAAAGGCGAGGTCAGGCCCGGTGGCGATGACCAGGTAATCGTAAGGCAGCGAAGTGCCGTCGTTCAGTTCCACCCGGTTTTCCCCGGGATGGACCCGTTTGGCCCCGACGGCGGTGAAGCCGATACCCTTCTTCGCCATGATCGGCGGCAGGTGCACCTTGATCGCTTCCGGTTCTCGCCAACGGACCGCGACCCACGGATTCGACGGGACGAACCAGTAATCTTCCTGGTCGTTCACCACGGTGACCGTGGCTTTCCCTTTCACGGCATCACGCACTTCGTAAGCGGCAATCGTACCGCCTAAACCCGCACCGAGAATTATGATCTGTGGCAAAGCCATCGCCCCGTCTCCCAAAGGTCCCTGGATGCGACCCGAAGGACCCCTTTTACGTTGATCGCGCTTGACTAATATGCCTCAAAGGCAATATAAGCAAGTGATAATATCATCAGGAGTGATCAGATGTTCGGCATGGGTAAGAAACAGCACCGCGAAATTGATGCACGGCAGCTGGCGACGATGATCGACGCAGGCAGTGCGCTGGTGGTCGACGTGCGCGAGCCGGATGAATTCGCCAACGGGCACGTTCCGGGCGCGATCAACCTGCCGCTGTCGGCGTTCGATCCGGCCACCGTACCGCACGAAACAGGCAAGACCGTGGTGCTCAACTGCCTTGGCGGCAAGCGATCGGGCATGGCGCTGGACAAGTGCGCCACGGCGCAGGCGGCGATCGACACCCACCTGGCCGGTGGCTTCAACGCCTGGGCCGAAGCCGGCCTGCCGGTCGAATCCTGATTGCACTGAAGGGGTGAGGGGCATGCGCGCATCGATCCTGGCATTGGCGCTGGCGGCATTGCCGCTCGCCTCCTGCGGCAGCGGGGGCGAAGAAACGGCTGCCGTGCAACCGGCCAAGGGGCCGCGCCTGCTGCTGGCCGCGGCGGACACGGTCCAGTGGCAGGACGTCAGCGCCGAAATCGCCACGGTTGACCAGGCGCAAGTGCTGGCGCGCATTCCCGGCATCCTGACCACCCTGACCGTGCGCGAAGGCGACATGGTCAGCAAAGGACAGGTGATCGGGCGCATCGTCGATACGCAGCTGGGTTATCAATCCGGGGCCTTCGGCGCGCAGGCCGCCGCCGCCCAGGCGCAGGCGGCACAGGCCCGGGCGGAACTTTCGCGGGTGAAGTACCTGCACCAGCAGGGCGTCTATGCCGATGCCCGGCTGGAACAGGCGCAGGCCGCCGCCAGCGCCTCCGCCGCGCAGGTCCGCGCTGCCCAGGCACAGCAGGCAGCAGTTGGCGCGGTTGCCGGGCAAGGCGCAGTCGTGGCCCCGGCCACCGGCCGCGTGCTGCGCGCCGATGTCCCGGCCGGATCACCCGTTGCCCCCGGCCTGCCAATCGCGGTCATCACCGCCGGGCCAACCGTGCTGCGGCTGGAAATGCCCGAAACGCTGGCCGACACGGTCCACGCCGGTTCGCGCGTTACCGCGCGGCTGGGCGATGCCGATGTGACCGGCAGCGTGATCAAGCTCTATCCCTCCATCACCGCCGGGCAGGTTACAGCTGACGTCGCCGTGGCCGGGATCGACAACCGCCTGATCGGCCGCCGGGTGGCCGCACGGGTGGAAACCGGCACGCGCAAGGCGCTGCTGGTGCCCGTCACCTTCGTCACCACCCGTTTTGGCATCGATTACGTCACTCTGCTGGGCAAGGACGGATCGGGCGCAGAAGTTCCGGTGCAGACCGCGCCTTCGGCGGAAAGCGGCAAGGTCGAAATCCTGACCGGCGTGAAAGCGGGCGACACCCTGGTCGGCCGCCCATGAACACCGCCGTGGACCTCGGCATTTCCGGCCGGCTGACCCGCGCCACCATCCGCTCGCCGCTGACCCCGCTGCTGTTGCTGGCGGCGATGATCGTGGGCCTGATCGCCACGATCACGATCCCGCGCGAGGAAGAACCGCAGATCAAGGTGCCGATGGTGGACATCATGGTCCAGGCCCCCGGCCTGTCCGCGCCCGATGCCGTCGAACTTGTCGCCAAACCCCTCGAAACCATCGTCAGGAGCGTTGACGGTGTCGAACACGTCTACACCCAGGCGCAGGACAACGGGGTGATGGTGACGGCACGCTTCCTGGTCGGGTCCGATCCGGAAGATGCCTCCACCCGCATCAGCGAGAAAATCGAGGCCAACAAGCACCGCATCCCCGCGGGCATCCCGTTCCCGCAAGTGACCGTGCGCGGGATCAACGACGTGCCGATCGTGGTGCTGACCCTGACCGCCAAACCCGGCGCTGCGGGGCAATGGAGCGACCAGGCACTGGCCGAACTGGCTGGCAAGCTGCGCACCGAAATGGCCAAGGTTGACGATGTCGGGCTGACGTTCCTGACCGGCGGCCAGGCGATGGCCCTGCGGGTGGTGCCGGACCCGGCAAAGCTGGCCGTCCACCGCGTGCCGCTGGGCAATGTGATCGAAGCCGTCAACCAGGCCAACCGCTCCTTCCCCGCCGGAACCGTGCGCGAAGGCGGGCAGGCGGCGCTGGTCGTCGCCGGGCGGACGCTGAAGGACGCGCAGGAACTGTCTTCTCTCACGGTCCGCTCCGTCACCGGCGCGCCGGTGCTGCTGGCTGACGTGGCGCGGGTGGAACAGGCCGCCACGCAGGACCAGGCCCGCGCCTGGCGCTGGGCGAAAGATGCGCGCGGCACCTGGCATATGGCCCCCGCGGTCAGCCTGGCGATTGCCAAGCGCGCGGGCGCCAATGCGGTGACCGTTTCGGAACAGGTGGTTGAACGGGTCGAGACGCTGCGGGGCAGCCTGATCCCCGCCGGCGTCGATGTCGCCATCACCCGCAATTACGGCGAAAGCGCCAATGAAAAGGCCAACGAACTGATCTTCCACCTGGCGCTGGCGACAGTGTCGATCGTGGTGCTGATCGGTTTCGCCATCGGCTGGCGCGAAGCCGGGGTGACGGCCATCGTCATCCCGACCACGATCATGCTGACCATGTTCGCGTCCAACGTGCTGGGGTTCACCATCAACCGCGTCAGCCTGTTCGCGCTGATCTTCTCCATCGGCATCCTGGTGGACGATGCGATCGTGATGATCGAAAACATCGCCCGCCACTGGGCCATGCCGGATGATCGCGACCGGGTGACCGCCGCGATTGAAGCCGTGGCCGAAGTCGGCAACCCGACCATCGTCGCCACCCTGACCGTGGTGGCCGCCCTGCTGCCGATGCTGTTCGTTTCGGGCCTGATGGGCCCGTACATGGCGCCGATCCCGATCAACGCCAGCGCGGCGATGGTGTTCAGCTTCTTCGTCGCGGTGATCATCGCCCCGTGGCTGATGGTGCGCTTTGCCCGCAAGGCGATGGAGCATGGTGACGGTGCGCACGGCCATGATGCGAACGGGGGCAAGCTCGGCGCGCTCTACCGCCGCTACGCCAGTCGCGTGATCGCCAGCAAGGGTAGCGCCAAGCGGTTCCTGATCGTCGTCGGCATCGCCACGCTGGTCGCCTGCTCGATGTTCTATTTCAAGGCGGTGACGGTGAAACTGCTGCCGTTCGACAACAAGTCGGAAGTGCAGCTGGTCGCCGACCTGCCCGAAGGGGCCAGCCTGGAAGACACCGCGCGTGTGCTGGAACAGGCCGCCGCGGTGACCCGCCAGGTGCCCGAAGTCGTCTCGATGGAAGCCTATGCCGGCGCATCCGCCCCGTTCAACTTCAACGGGCTGGTGCGCCATTACTTCCTGCGCGCGCAGCCCGAAATGGGCGACCTGATGGTGACGCTGCTGCCCAAGGGCGATCGCAGCCGGTCCAGCCACGAAGTCGCGGTAGACCTGCGCGAAAAGCTGAAGTCGGTCCCGCTGCCCGCCGGGGGATCGCTGAAAGTGGTGGAAACGCCGCCCGGCCCGCCGGTGCTGGCCACGCTGCTGGCAGAAATCTACGGCCCGGACGAAGCGACCCGCCAGAAAACGGCCGCGCAAGTGGAAGCGATCTTCCGCTCGGTCCCGTTCATCGTCGATGTCGACAACAGCTTTGGCCAGCCGCGCCCCACCCTGCGGCTGGAGCCTGACCGGGCGAAGCTCGATCATTATGGCCTGTCCGAACGGCAGCTGTTCGACAGCATCGGCGCGCTGATGGGCGGGCAGGTGGTCGGCTATGCCCCGCGTGGTGGCGAGCGTGATCCGCTGCCGATCGTGGTCGGGCTGGACCAAGCCCAGCGCCAGTGGTCCGCCGCCCTGGCCGCCACCCCGGTGGCCGTTGCCCCCGGTGGCCAGCTGATCCAGCTGGGTGAACTGGTGAAGGTGCGGATGGAACCGGGCAGCCCGGTCATCTTCCGCCGCGACGGGCGCGGTGCGGCCATGGTCACGGCAGAACTCGCCGGCCGGTACGAAGCGCCGATCTACGGCATGCTGGCGGTGGACGATGCGGTCGAAAGCTTTGATTGGGCCAAGGCCGGCCTCGCCAAGCCCGAAATGCTGCTGAACGGCCAGCCGGCGGATGAAAGCCGCACCAGCCTGTTGTGGGATGGCGAATGGGAAATCACCTGGGTGACTTTCCGCGACATGGGCGGGGCCTTCATGGTCGCCTTGCTGGGCATCTATGTACTGGTGGTCGGCCAGTTTCGCAGCTTCACCCTGCCGCTGGTGATCCTGACCCCGGTACCGCTGACCCTGGTCGGCATCGTACTGGGCCACCTGCTGTTCCAGGCACCGTTTACCGCCACCAGCATGATCGGCTTCATCGCGCTGGCGGGGATCATCGTGCGCAATTCGATCCTGCTGGTGGATTTCATCCGCCACACCAGCAGCGCGGACAAGAGCCTGCGGGAAACCCTGCTGGAAGCCGGGCAGATCCGCTTCAAACCGATCGTCCTGACGGCGGCGGCGGCGATGATCGGGGCGGCGGTGATCCTGACCGATCCGATCTTCCAGGGGCTTGCCATTTCGCTCCTGTTCGGGCTTGCCTCCTCCACATTGCTCACCGTCCTGGTGATTCCGGCGATCTACATTGTCCTGCGTGACGATGGTGTGCCGCTGGCCAAGGAACCTGCATGAAACCGACTGAACTGACCGAACTGAAGAAGAATGCCGCCATGATGTCGGGCCGGCTCAAGCTGATGAGCCACCCGGAACGGTTGCTGATGCTGTGCCGGATGGATGAAGGCGAAGTGTCGGTGAACGAACTGGTGGACTTGACCGGCCTGTCGCAATCCTCGGTCTCGCAACATCTGGCGATGCTGCGCGAAGAAGCCGTGGTGAACGTCCGGGGCGAAGCGCAGACCCGCTATTACTCGTTGAGCGATCCCATTGTGCGCGGGGTGATCCACGCCCTGTGCGAACTGTGCGGATAGGAACGGCTGACGGCCATCATCCAGCACGTAAATTCGCAGATCGATCGGGGTTCGGACAGCCCCGGGGGCGCAAATCCCCGGGGCTGTTGGTCTCAGCCACCGATGGCAAGCATCGTACGGCCTGTGCCGAAGTGTTCAGAACCGGATCGAAAGGCCCACCTTGCCACCGTGATCGGACAAGCTGGAGCCGGCCTGGCCGCTGTAGGTGGCTGACAGGCGCGCATTGTCGGACAGGTCCAGCACCAGCCCGGCATCCACGGCGAGTGCATTCCTGGCGACCGGCAGCCCGGCAATCGTGAAGTCATCGCTCCCGGCAAAGGCGTGGGTCGTGAACGGCGTCCGTTCGGCCAATGCGCTGAAGGCGTGGCGCCAGGCGCCCGAGCCTGTCAGCCGCAGCTTGCCACCCAGCACCGTCTCGCCGCGCAGGCCGATGGTGGAGAAGCTGGCGTCCAGGCTGTCGTTGCCGCCAGAGAGCGCAGCTGCGCCGCCCTGCTCGGCATAATCGCTGGACGTGAGATTCACCCAGGCAACCTGGGCAAACGGCTCGAGCGTCAGGTCCCGGACCTCGACGCGATAGGCTGCTTCAGCAAACAGCTGCCCGGTCCGCGCGTCGTAGGAGTCCGTCGCTGCGTCGGTGAAGCCGCGGAAGGCAATGGCGCGGGTGGTCGCCAGATTGTGCCATGCCACTGCACCGCCCAATCGCACGCCCAATCCGCCCCACTGACCGCCGCCGTAGGCCCCCAGGTGCCAGCTATCGACCGAACCGGTCGAACCGCGTGAACCGATCTCGACCTTGGTGTGCGTGTAGCCGCCCATCAGACCCGCCCGTGCGTTCTGGCCCAGTGGCGCGTCGATGCCGGTGAAGAACCCATCGATATCGCGATCAGCGCGGCCGGCGTTGCCGTCGCTGTCCCAGTGGCCCCGGCTGCCAAAGGCGTGGCCCCATGCTCCCGCCCCGCTATCGGCGCTGCCAAGCCGGGCCAGCACTGCTTCGCGGGGGAAGCGGCTGTCTTCCAGCAGCATTGTCCGCGCCGAAGCGTGGACTTCACCCGAAAGCGCATCCAGGGCAACCGGCGCCTCCGCATCGGTCAGGTTGAGCAGGGCGTCGAAAACCGCACCGCTGCCGATCGAGAAGGCCCCTTCGCCGGTCGAGCATTGGTTGAAGGTCATGCCACCGAGGCAGAAGGTGGACTTGGCCAGCGCCGAGGTCAGGAAGACGTCTTCATTGCCATAGCTCAGCGTGAAGTTGAGGAAGGCGAAATCGTCGGTCAGCGTATCGAAAGTGCCCGTCACTTCGCCGCCATCGTCGGTGGAGATGATCCGGTACCGCGTTCCCGATGCATAAGTGGCGCCCGTGTCGGTCCCGTTCGCGGGCGACACATGGACGGTGCCGCCGTTGATCCGCACATCCCCGCCGTCGACCAACAACAGGTCATTGTTGACGCCAGGCACACTGCCGCCGTCGTTCAGTTCAACCTGGAAGATCGACCCCGCGTCGAAAGTGGCGGAGGACACGGTTAGCTGGCCGATCGAATTGCCCGGTGCCAGAGTGCCGCCGGAACGGACGAACAGCGAGCCGAGACCCCGCGCCGTCCCGCCAAGGGTAGCGGTATTATTCACGGTCACGCTGCCACCCAGCGTATTGCCGCCGATGATGAAGCGGCCGGCGTTGATCGTGATTGGACCTTCAAAGGTTTCGACCACGTCGGTCACATCATAAGTCAGCGTCCCCGCACCTTCCTTCGCCAGCGTGCCTTCGCCGAACAACTGGCCGGTGAACCTGCCATTCTGCACCTGGTTGATGATCAGCGCCCCATCGATTTCGACCCGGCCTTGCAGGCTGTCGGTATCGCCCACCAGCGTGCCCTTCCGCACCCGCGTGCCGCCGGTATGGCTGTTGGTGCCCGACAGGATCAGCGTCCCCAGATCGTCCTTCCACAGCAGACCGGCACCGGTGATGTTGTTGGCGATTTCGGCAATGAAACCGGCCCCGGCGGTCGTCCCGTCACCAACGCGAACGGTGGTAAAGCCGCCCAGCACGAGGTCAGCGCCAGTCAGCAGGTAGCCATTGGCCGCGAACTGCATGCCCGCCGTGCCGCTGAGCGTTGCACCATTGGCAATGGCGATCGCGCCCTGCCCGGCGTCAACCGTGACGGTAAAGCGGCGATCCAGCAACGGCGCCGCCGCTGCCCTTGGTCCCCCGATCGTCGTGAGGACACCGCCCGATTGCGCTTCTGCACCAAAGATCAGCATCCCGGCCCGATCATAAGCGCCATTGAACTTGCCGTCGGACACGGTCCAGTTGGTGCGGGTGGCATCCCACGTACCCGTCCCGCCGCTGATGATGTTGTCGGCACCGGTGCCCGCCCCGTCCCAGAACGTGAAGGACGTGGGGGCAGCCGCGGCCACCAGCAGGTTGACCTGCCCGGCGGTCGCAGTTTGCACGGTCAGGTCGCCCGCTGCGAAGCCCGTCGGGGTCAGGCCGATGTCGAGCCCGTTGTTGGTCAGCGTCCCGCCATAGTTGAGCAACCGGTACAGGCCGCCGCCGAACCCGCCCACGTTGGTGACATTGAGCGTGCCATCGAGCGTGAGGTTGCGGGCGACGGTGATGAGGTCGCTGGCGACCCCTGCCGTGCCGGTGGGGCTGCCCAGTTCGAAATTGAGGATTGAGGCAGAGCCAAGCGCGAGGTTGTTGGCGAACGCGAGCGTGCCGGGAGAGTTGCCCGGCGCGACAGTGCCATCGGCCACCGTCACCGTGCCGCCGATCCTGCCGGAGCCGCCAAGCGCCGCGCCGCCGGACAGGGTCATGCTGTGGGTGGCACCGCCAAGCGCCCCGTTCACGCTGAGCGTGCCGCCAGTAACCAGGGTGCTGCCAGCGAAGAAGTT